>CAKRKK010000025.1 GCA_934358235.1 uncultured Lachnospira sp. | reverse complement strand
GCTTGGTTCAGCAGGTTTTGTTGTATATGGTGGAATAATAGCCGGTGTGCTATGCTGTATGCTTTATTGTAAGGTAAAGAAGCTGAACTTTATGGAATATTTTGATCTTGTAATGCCAGAAATAGCACTTGCACAGGGCTTTGGAAGAATAGGCTGTTTTCTTGCAGGCTGCTGTTATGGAAGGGAAACCACAAGCCACTTTGGAGTGGTATTTCCAGTAGGTTCGCAGGCACCAGCAGGAGTTAATCTCATACCAACACAGCTTATATCGGCAGGAGCAGACTTTCTTCATATGATTATACTTCTCGTTATCGCTTATAATTATAGCTTCACAGCAGGAAGGAAAAAGGGAAAGAGTAAGTATCTGCCAGCAGGGGATATAGGTTATATATATATGATACTTTATGGCATCGGACGTTTTCTTATAGAGTTCTTAAGAAATGATTACCGTGGAGAAGTCGGATTCTTATCCACATCACAGTTTATATCAATATTCTTTGTAATATGCGGTGTGGGGTTACTAGTGTTTAATAAGCTGCATACTAAACAGGCAGAAGCAAAGTAATAGTTAGAAATATTGAAACAATATATAAAGAAATATATCAAAGAACTGTATTCTAAAGATATATTAAAGATGATTTAAAGATATATTTTAGAGATATATTGTACAATCAATATTCGTAAAAATAGATTCTAAGTATATTGTTCCAGCAGGTCGGAATTAATATATTTAGAATCTATTTTATTAATAAGGGCAATATGCATATAAAAAGATTATAACCTGTCTGAAAAAAGAGCCTTAAAAGTTACTGCTTTTCTTTGTTTCATTTATAATACTAATTTTATTTAACTCAGATATAGCAGCATCAGAAGACATAACCTCTGCAAAGCCCTCAGCAAAAAGGTCAAGCTCCATATCCACCCATTTATCACCAGTTGCACCGGCGTGTTCATAACCGCTTACACAATCAGATAGAACAACAACATTGTAGTCCTTGTGGTAGGCACTTCTTACAGTACTATCAACGCACCAGTTTACAACTGTACCAACAACAATAACTGTTTTTATATGTCTTCTCTTAAGCTCGAATTCAAGAGAGGTATGTGCAAAGCAGTCATAGCTGTACTTAGAGAATACACAATCATTATCTGATACAAGTGAAGCGAGGCTGTCACATAGCTGTGTTTCAGCACTATTCCTAGAGAATTTGCAGGAGCCGTCTTTATTGAGCAGGCCTCTTTCTTTATTTTTTTTCCAATAGAAATCGTATGCATAGCCCTTATCCTGTTCGAATCTTGATAAGAATACAGGAATTCCAGCCTGTTCACAGTATTGCATTATATTAGTTATGGCAGGAAGCTGTGCTCTTGCCATAGGTACCTCAAGAGGTGCACCTTCATCTACAAAGCCCTTCTGCATATCGACAATTATTAAGGCTGTTTCTTCTTTTTTTAAATCAAATGTTTTTGACCATTCATAGAATCGTTTACTCATAGCATATCCTCCAATCAGATAAATAAAAAAGAGCGCCTGGATATTTTCCAGACGCCCTTGTCTTTTGATGGCTTAAAGTATAAAATCAGGTATAAATATTTTCAATGTACAATATGTACATGATGTATTGCATATTAATGTATAATATAATGAATAAGTGAATTGTAGCTGAATTGGATATCAAAGGAGTAGTTCAGATTAGATGTTATGGAGAATTAGTAAAAGGGGAGGTACATATGGTTTGTGTTAAAGATTTTATGGAAATAGAATATTTTAAAGATAATAATCTGCAGTTAATCGCAGGTGCAAATGGACTCAACAGGAGTGTTACAAGACCTAACATAGCACAGCTTAAGAACTTTTATGAGTGGATGGAGGGTGGCGAATTCCTTGTAATAAATGGTATCGGATTAAAGCTGTATGAGGAAAATAATCTTATAGAATTAATAGACAATGCAAATAAAGCAGGTGCCGCCTGTATAGCCTTTGAATTAAATACCGATTATATACCAGAGATTTCAAAGAAGGTTATCGACTTCGCAAATGAGATTAAGCTGCCAATATTCACGCTTCCCTGGAATGTTTCCTTTGGAAATGTATTAAATACGATATATGATTATATTATCAGAAATCAGCTCAGGGAGGTATCAATTTCAGAGCTGATGAAAAATATGCTGTTTACTGATATAGATAAGACCTATGCGTTAGAGCAGGCAAGGTTTTATGGTTATGATTTATCGGAAGCTTATTGTGTTGTGATAATTAAAACTGATGATGTAGAGAATTACCGCAATGAAGTAACTAACCGGCTTAGCAGGGAAATATCTGGAAGTGATATAGATTGTCCATACATGTTATTACAACATTACAGTAACATAATAGTCTTTATTAAGGATATAGGTAAGGACAGACTTTTAAGATTATTCCAGAATGTATATGAGAGTTTTAATAGCAGCTTTCCTGAAACCAAGCTTTTAATAGGAGTAGGCAATTCCTATAAGGATATAGAAAGCTATAAGAAAAGCTACAGACATGCATTAAAGGCGCTTAGTTCCATAAGAAATCACTCCTCATATATAGCATTTTATGATGAACTTGGCTTTATCAGGCTTATAGCCGACTCATCAACAGATACAGAAATACATAATTATGTTATGTCTGTCCTTGGAAATATTATGGACGAGGAAGAGGTTAGTAAAATACCATTGCTTGAAACTCTAAACGAGTATCAGAAAAATAATTTTAATGTAGCTAAGACAGCACAGAATCTGTATATACACAGGAATACTCTTTTACAAAGGCTGGATAAAATAGAGAGTGTTCTTGGCAGCGAATTAAAGGATTATAATGTAAGGCGGGAAATAATGAACGCTTTTTATCTGAAAAAATATGTAGATTTTTAATAAGTGTGTGTGAGTCTGTATAATTACAACGATTTTTATTTAACTAAAGGAAAAGCAAAATATACACTATTTATACAATATCAATGTATTATTTGTACATTGATATAAAAAATCCATGCAGATATAATCAACTCAAGATTTGACAAAGAGGTCGGATGCAGCAGGTAATATCTCTGTATCCGGCTTATTTTAGTTTAAGTCGAAGGATTAAACGACAAAGGCGTCGGAAGCTTATTAAAGCTTCTGGCGCCTTTTGTGCGTTATCTGGGAGTATCAGCCTTCAGATATTCATTAAGCTGATATAAGCTGATAGCACTTTAGAAAACAGGAGGTAAACAAATATGGAAAAGAGAGAAAATGTAAAAGACAGCGAATTTACCCAGACAAGTGTACCGGCTTCACAGAAGAAAAGCTTCTGGGAAATATGTGTTGTATGGATTGGATATGTATTTGTTGTAACAGGCATGCAGGTTGGCGGAACAATGGGAATATCTACTGACTTTGCGACATTGTTAAAGGCATTGGCTGTAGGAAGCATAGTATTATTGATATTAGGTTCATTTATGGGATTAATAGCCTTAAAGACAGGTAATACCTTTGGTATGTTGTGCAGATATGCTTTTGGTAAGTATGGCTCACAGGTTATTTCACTTATGATTGTTGTAACTCTTATAGGATGGTTTTCAGTTGATACTTATATGATTGGTCAGGCTTCTAACGCATTGTTTCCAGCACTTCCAATAATTCCTATTGCAATAATTGCCGGCATTGGCATGACAGCAACAGCACTTTTTGGTATGAAGTGGATGTCAAAGCTTAGTGATATAGCAGTTCCACTTGTACTTATATTTGGTATTATTTCTATTGTACTTAGTGTTAAAAGTACCGGAGGACTTACAGGCCTGTTTGCTATCCAGCCTGAGAATCCAGCATCCTTTAATACATTAGTTTCACTTTCAATAGGTTCTTTTGTATGTGGTGCAGTTTCATTTACACCAGATGTATTAAGGTTCGCAAAGAACAAAAAACAGACTTTAATTATAATGTTTCTTGCAATGATTATAGCCAATCCTCTTATGATTATACTTGGCGCAGTTGGTGCAATTGCCACAGGATATTCAGATATAACCTTTGTGCTTGCAGCACAGGGACTTCTTGCACCAGCATTTATTGTAATGATTTTAAATATATGGTCAACAGCACAGGGCTGCGTATATTCAGGTTCACTTTCACTTGGCAATACATTTAAGGTTAATAGAAAGGTTCTTGTAATTGGCTTTGGACTTGCAGGAACAATAGGCGCTATAATCGGTTTCTATAACTATTTTGGAACCTTTATTAATTTCCTGGCAACTACAATTCCAGCACTTGGTGGTGTGTTTATTGCAGATTATCTTGTTAAGTATAGAAAAGGGTATCCATCACTTGAGGGCAATGAGATTCCAGCCGTAAACTGGGGTGCCTTCATAGCCTGGGGACTTGGTATTGCAACAAACTACGTTGGCTTTGGTATTACACAGGTTAACTGCATTATTGTGGCAGCAGCCATCGAAGCAGTATTTGCAGTAATAAGTGCAAAGCGTGCTAACGCTAAAAAGGCAGCAGCAGTAGAAATACAGCACGCTTAAAAATAAAGGTAAAAGTAGATGTAAAGTTAAAAACAGAGGTAAAGCTAAGTGCAAATGGCAGGTTGGTTATTGAATCAACCTGCTATTTTGTTATAATAGATATTAATTACCAATGGATTTATAAAAAGTGCATAGAAGGGAGATTGTTATGGAGAATAGGGAAGAAGTACTTCAATATGGTTTATCATTTCCAGATACATATGTAGAAGCACCGTTTCACGATACTAATTGGCAGCTTGTAAGAGTTAAAGGAAGTAAGAAAGCATTCTTATGGACATATGAAAAGGATGGTTTCTTAAACCTTAATGTTAAAGCAGACAAAGAATGGCGTGATTATTGGAGGAGTGCATTTAAGTCAGTAATACCGGGCTGGCATCAGAATAAAGAGCATTGGAATACGATTATACTTGATGGAACGATTCCAGAAGAGGCAGTAAAGACTATGATAAAGGAAAGCTATGAGCTTGTCACCTATAATCCGGCTAAGAGAATATATGAGGCAGTAAAAGCCATTCCTAAGGGTTGTGTTGCCACTTATGGGCAGATAGCTGATATGGCAGGTAATAAGGGGATGGCAAGGGCAGTAGGCAATGCTCTGCATAAGAATCCAGATCCTGATAATATACCCTGTTACAGAGTTGTGAATTCTAAAGGGGAATTGTCAGGGGCATTTGCCTTTGGTGGAGCAACCCGACAGGAGGAGCTTCTTAGGGCAGATGGAATAGAAGTCGTGAATGGAAGAGTTGATCTTAAGGTATATGGAATGAAGATTATGTAATTGCTTGTGAAATTGAATTGTTTTTAGTTATTTTTTAGTGTAAAAGCCTGACTGATGTGCAGACTGTAGTAAGGTGCACTTGAAGTTCAATTGTGCTGACTCTTAGAATACAGCTACGCGAATACACGGATGTATTCGCGAATGAAGTCGCGCCAAGGAGGGCGCGTCTGAATGCTAGCGTAATTTAGAATTACTTATATGAAAAGTCTTAGAGTCAGCCGATTGAAGCTTCTGGCATCTTATTAAGTCTGCATATCAGTCAGGCATAGTTATTGTAAAAATATTTAATTAATGAAAGTTACTTAAACAACAATAATTATAAGACCTTAGACAGGAAATCCTTAAGTCTTTCACTCTTAGGCTGTTCAAAGAAGGTTTTAGGATCATTCTCTTCTTCTATGCGGCCTTCATTGATAAACATACATCTGCTGGATACTTCTTTAGCAAAGCCCATTTCATGTGTTACAACAATCATAGTCATGCCGGAAGCAGCAAGCTCCTTCATAATAGAAAGAACCTCTCCAACCATTTCTGGATCCAGTGCTGAGGTTGGTTCATCAAAAAGCATGATTTCAGGGTTCATAGCAAGTGCTCTTGCGATAGCAACTCTTTGCTTCTGACCACCGGATAACATATCAGGATAAGAATCAGCCTTATCAGAAAGACCTATTCTGTTAAGAAGCTCTGAGGCCTTTTTATCAGCCTCTTCCTTAGACATTAATCCAAGCTGTACAGGTGCAAGAGTTATATTCTTCTTTATTGTCATATTAGGGAAAAGATTAAAGTGCTGGAATACCATTCCAATACTCTGTCTTAGCTTATCAACATCAACACCCTTTTCGGTAAGATCATTTCCTTCATATATAATATGACCTGAGGTAGGAACCTCAAGCAGGTTAAGAGATCTTAGAAATGTTGATTTACCGCAGCCGGATGGACCTATTATGGCTATAACCTCACCCTTTTTAACAGTAGTGCTGATGTCCTTTAATACCTCGTGACCACCGAAGGATTTTTTAAGATTCTTAACCTCAAGAATTACGTTAGTGTCGCTCATTGCTTCTTAATCTCCTTTCAAGTTTTTTAACAAGTGATGAAAGGATAACAACTAATACAAGATAGATGATAGCTACACCAAAAAGAGGAAGCATTGGATCATAGGTTATGCTTCGTATAATATCACCACCACGAGTAAGATCGTTAAGTCCTATATAACCACTAATAGAAGTTTCCTTTAACAGTACAATGAATTCATTGGCAAGTGCTGGAAGCACATTCTTAAATGCCTGTGGAAGAATTACAAGCTTCATAGTTTTCTTGTAATTAAGACCAAGGCTTCGGGCTGCTTCAAACTGACCGTTGTCAATAGACATAATACCTGAACGGAATATTTCAGCTACATAAGCACCAGAGTTAATACCGAAGGCAAGTATTGCAACGATTATTTTGTTTATCTGGACAGAGCTGAATATTACATAATATATAATAAGTAACTGAACCATAGTTGGTGTACCACGTATGACAGTAAGGTAAATATTACATAAGAAGTTAAGTACCTTTAAATTGCCGGTTTTATCGTGGTTAGATCTTACAACGGCTATAAGGAAGCCGATAACGATACCCATAATAGCAGCGCATAAAGCTATGATTAAGGTATTCTTAAGACCTGTTAAAAGATACTGGTATCTGCTTTCATTAATAAAGTCTGACTTAAACTTATCGGCAAAGCTGATTCCATGATTGGCAGCATCATTATTTCTTACAATTATTACCTGGCTTGAGGTTGTGTATGGCATCGTAAAATCAATATTTTTCTTACGTTCCTCTGTAACAGTTATACCAGAAATACCCATGTCAGCTTTTCCAGAAGATACAGCAGTTATGATTGAATCGAATTCCATATCTTCAACTGAAAGCTTCATTCCAAGATAATCGGCTATTGCATTAGATATATCAATATCAATACCGCATACCTTGCCGTTATTGTAATATTCATAAGGTTCAAAATAAGCGTTAACAGCTATTGTAAGGGTACCATTTTCGCCGGAGCCGGTTGGTACATAAGCCTGCTTTGAGGCATTTTCACCAATATAATTATTAATTATATTATCGATAGTTCCATTATTGATAAGTACATTAAGTGCATCATTGACCTTAGAGGTGAAGGCACTATTGTTCTTTGCTATGCATATAGCATATTCCTCAGTCACGAAATCCTCGTTAAGCATGCAAAGGTCGCTGTTGGCTTCAACAAATGCTTTAGCAGGCTGTGCATCGATAACAACAGCATCGATTTTGCCCTGCTTAAGTGCCTGTATGGCATCATTTCCTTTGTTAAATCTTTCTACCTTAGTTCCGGAGCCGTCAGATTCCATATCGGAAACATATATATCACCGGTAGTTCCTAATTGCACACCTACAGATTTGCCAGCGAGGTCATCAACTGAAAATACTGTGTTTTCAGGAATATTGCTTTTTCCACAGGCTGTTAGTGAAAATGAAGCAGTAAGTGTCAAAAGAATGACCGCTGTAAGCATATAGATGCGTTTTAATGCGGAGTGTTTTTTCTTATTCATCATATAGTCCTTTCTTTAGATATAATATTATAATTATACACACAAAACGTATATTTTTTCAATAAGGAAAACAAGCATATATTTTATAATTGAAAATATGTAAGATTTGTAGCATAATTATTAATTATGAAATCTGATGTCATAGTTAAGCAGGAAATGTCAGTATTTTATTTATATTGAGGATAACGTATATTGTCTAAAGGAGGAACCTGATATGCCAGATAATAGTGGAAAAAGGGTTATAAATATAATATTTAGAATAATAATTGCAGGAGTCTTTTATACGGGTATTAAGGCTGTATATAATTTCTATATGCTTATGGCACATTATCAGTTGCTGCAGGGAGAAGAATTGTTTAACAGGGTGGCATTGTTAACTGATGACTATATGTTTATGATGATATCTATGATAGCAGCAATCATATTTAATGTGCTTACCAGAAAGCAGATTAGCAGTAAGGCATTTACAGTAAGAACAATAAGTATAGTGACGGCATTTATTACAGGCTGTATGTCATTTCCGGCTATCGGAATGCTTGCGTATATTGCCATAGCAAAGTATCCACAACTGTTGAAGCTGACAGCTCTGCCAGAGGGCATGTTTACACTAAGTGAGGTGTATGCTTCACCTATGACAGACTGGCTTATAGCAAGACCATACCTTTTTTATATGTATTTTATTTCCTGTGCTATATTTGCGGTGCTTTGTGCCACCTCTATATACACTTATGTTAAGGGCAGGACAAAGAAGAACAAAGAAATGTAGCAGAGCATAGGTATAGCATTACAATGATGTAAGAGGAAGATTATATATGAAAGTAGTTACACCAGATTATTATAAGGATTTCAGATGCATAGCAGGAGATTGTACAGATACGTGTTGTGCAGGGTGGGATGTTGATGTTGATGAGAATTCCTATAAGTATTATAAAAAGGTAAAGGGAAGCTTTGGAAAAAGACTGAAAAGTGTAATGGTGCCATCAGAAGAGGGTGGCTGTACATTTACACTTAATAATGGACGCTGCCCGTTTCTAAACGATAAGAACCTGTGTGACCTTTATATTGCACTTGGCGAGGATAAGCTGTGTGATACGTGTGCAGAGTTTCCAAGATTCATTAATGAATACGGCAGTGTAAGGGAGATAGGAATAGCACCGTCATGTAAGACAGCAGGAGAGCTTATATTAGGCTATAAGAAAGAGCTTACATTTGATATTAAGGATAGTGACGATAAGATAAGCTCGTATAATGATATAGATCCGGTAACTTATATTCAGTTAAGACAGGCAAGAGAAATAGCGTATGGAATAGCTTCTGACAGAGATTATACCATAGCAGAGCGTGCGGTGCTTCTGCTGATGTTTGCTAAGGATATACAGTATTATCTTGATAAGCAGAGAGATGAACTTATTATAGGCGTATGCCGGCGATATGCAAAGGAGGATTATAGAGAGCATAAGCTTGATAAGGCACGTCTGATTGCAGCTAATAAAGAAACTTCATATCTGTATACAAGAAGAATGTTTGACAGCTTTAAGGGGATGGAAATAATTAATCAGGACTGGAATATATATACAGGAGAGATTAACGCATTCTATGAAAGCTGCAGGGATGCTGGTGAATTTAAAGCTATTGTAGGTGAATTCAATGTATACTATCAAAATAACCAGCATGAGTATGAACAGATGCTGATGTACTATATTTACAGGTATTTTCTTGATGCAGTCTATGATTATAATGAGCTGCTTAAGATGAAGGGAGCTGTTGTCGGGCTGCTTGCGCTTAAGCTGATGGATGTAGCAGACTGGTATACTAACGGTAAGAAGTTGGAGTTTGAAAGGCAGGTTGATCTTGCACATCTGTATTCAAGACAGTATGAACATTCCTATTATAATTATGAAGAATATAATAAGTTCTTTATGACTAAGAGAAGATATAGCTATAATAATCTTATAGCGCAGTTGTTTATGCTGGAGTAATAAAAAAACAGCTTATGATATTTGCATTATTTAATATGAAAGAATTGTAATTCAGGGTGAAAAATAATTTTTCACACGCAGGTTTGTGTCTTTGCGCATATGGTACAGACTACAATGCGAAAATATGCGCAGAAATGAGGATTATTATGAAAATGATACTGAAGTATCTTGAAAAACTTAAGAAGGAATGTGTTCTCGCACCACTTTTTAAGATGCTTGAGGCGATGTTTGAACTTTTCGTGCCGCTTGTTGTAGCATCAATTATTGACAGGGGCATCGCTAATCAGGATACAGGCTATATTGTAAAGTCCTGTCTTATGCTTTTAGGTCTGGCAATTATAGGACTTACGTGCTCTATAACGGCTCAGTATTTTAGTGCAAAGGCAGCGGTTGGCTGTGCAACAGGTATAAGACATGCTTTGTTTAAGCATATACAGACACTTTCTTTTACAGAATTAGATGAACTTGGTACATCAACACTTATGACAAGAATGACAAGTGATATTAATCAGGTACAAAATGGTGTTAATCTTGTGTTAAGACTGTTCTTACGTTCACCATTTATAGTATTTGGTGCCATGATTATGGCATTTACTATAGATGTAAAGGCAGCACTTGTATTTGCAGCAGCTATTCCTGTACTTGCAATTATAGTATTCGGAATTATGATAGGAACCAGACCATTATATAAGAAGGTACAGGCAGGGCTTGATACTATACTTGGCATTACAAGAGAGAATCTTACAGGTGTAAGGGTAATAAGGGCATTTAACAAGCAGGAGGATGAGCTTAAGCATTTTAAGGATAAGAATGAAGAGCTTAACAGACTCCAGAAGTTTGTAGGAAAGATATCAGGACTTATGAATCCACTTACTTATGTTGTTGTAAATGTTTCTATAATAGCACTTATATGGATAGGTGGTGTGAGAGTTAATCAGGGAGCCTTAACACAGGGACAGGTGGTTGCACTTTATAATTATATGTCACAGATTCTTGTTGAACTGATAAAGCTTGCCAATCTTGTTATAAATATAACTAAGGCGTTGGCCTGTGCTGGACGTATACAGTCTATATTTGATGTTAAATCAGGCATGCAGGATGGAACTGACAGTGTACAGGCATCAAAGGAGGAGGTTCCAGTTGTTGAATTTAAGAATGTAGCACTTACTTATAGTGGAGCAGGTGATACGAGTATAGCAAATGTAAGCTTTAAGGCATACCAGGGCCAGACTATTGGCGTTATAGGTGGTACAGGCTCAGGTAAATCAAGTCTTGTAGGACTTATACCTCGTTTCTATGATGCGACAGAGGGAGAGGTTCTTATAGATGGTGTCAATGTTAAGGATATAAAGCTTTCGGAGTTAAGGGATAAGGTTGGCATCGTTATGCAGAAGGCTGTATTGTTTAAAGGCAGTATTAGAAAAAATATGCAGATGGCCAAGCAGGATGCAACAGATAGTGAGATAGATGAGGCCTTAGCTATAGCACAGGCAAAGGAATTCGTTGATAAGAAGGATGGACGTCTTGACTATATGGTAGAACAGGGCGGAAAGAATCTTTCAGGTGGACAAAGACAAAGGCTTACAATAGCAAGGGCTGTTGTTAAGAAGCCGGATGTGCTTATTCTGGATGACAGCGCTTCAGCCCTTGATTTTGCAACAGATGCAGCACTTAGAAAGTCTATAAGGACAATGCCTAATAATCCGACAGTATTCATAGTATCACAGCGTTCAGCTTCTCTTATGCATGCAGACAAGATTATTGTGCTGGATGATGGTAATGTAGCAGGAATCGGAACACATAATGAACTGTTAGAGAATTGTGAAGTTTACAGGGAAATATATAATTCCCAGTTTAAGAATGCAAAAGAAGCATAGAAATGGAGCAGTTATGAAGGATAATATGAATAAAAAGAAAACTCAGACGGGTACACTTTTAAAGGTTCTTAAAAGAATTAAAAAGTATAGTGGATTTCTTATATTGTCTATACTTATGGCAGCAGTAACTGTTGCATCTACTCTGTACGTTCCTATTCTTGTCGGACGTGGAATAGATCATATTGTGGGACCTGGTAATGTGGATTTTGCAGGAATAAGCAAGGTGCTTGTGACAATAGGAATTATAGTAGCTATTACTGCATTATCACAATGGATAATGAATATATGTAATAATAAGATAACTTATCACGTTACAAGGGATATACGTGATGAGGCTATGGAAAAGCTTCAGAAGCTTCCGTTAAAGTATATAGATGGACAGTCGTATGGAGATATCGTAAGCCGTGTTATAGCAGATGTAGACCAGTTCGCAGATGGTCTGCTTATGGGATTTACACAGTTCTTCTCAGGTGTACTTACGATAGTTGGAACTCTTGTATTCATGCTTACAATAAATGTAAGGATAACTCTTGTGGTAGTGGTTATTACACCAGTTTCATTTTTTGTTGCAAGCTTTATAGCAAAGAAAACCTTTTCTATGTTTAAGCTCCAGTCGGAAACAAGAGGCGAGCAGACGGCATTTATAGATGAAATGATAGGCGGGGAGAAGGTTGTAAAGGCATATAATTATGAGGAGGAGGCAGTAGCACGTTTTGATGAGATTAATGAAAGGCTGCAGAAGTATTCATTAAGAGCAATCTTTTTCTCATCCATTACTAATCCATCAACGAGATTCGTTAATAGCCTGGTGTATGCAGGTGTTGCTGTTTCTGGTGCGTTTATAGCTATAGCAGGCGGAATCACAGTAGGACAGTTATCTAGCTTCTTAAGCTATGCTAATCAGTATACTAAACCATTCAATGAAATATCAGGGGTTATAACAGAGCTTCAGAATGCACTTGCATGTGCTGCAAGAATGTTTGAGCTGATAGAAGAAGAGCCGGAGGTTCCAGATGCAGAGGATGCAACTGATATTAAAGAGGTTGACGGCAGAGTAGACCTTAATAATGTGTATTTTTCATATACACCTGATAAGAAGCTTATTGAAGACTTTAATCTGCACGTAAAGAAGGGACAAAGGATTGCTATTGTTGGTCCTACCGGCTGTGGAAAGACAACTGTTATCAATCTTCTTATGAGATTCTATGATGTTAACTCAGGAAGTATAGCCGTGTCAGGAACAGATATAAGGAATATGACAAGATATTCCTTAAGACATGGCTTTGGAATGGTTCTTCAGGAAACCTGGCTTAAGGCAGGAACTATACGTGAAAATATAGTTATGGGAAAGCCTGATGCAACAGATGAAGAGATTATAGAAGCAGCAAAGGCCTCGTATTCGTATGGCTTTATAAAAAGACTGCCAAAGGGCTTTGATACAGTAATAGGTGAGGATGGCGGAAGTCTGTCACAGGGACAGAAGCAGCTTCTTTGCATAACAAGAATTATGCTTACACGTCCACCTATGCTTATACTTGATGAAGCAACATCTTCGATTGATACAAGAACAGAAATTAAGATTCAGAATGCATTTGCAAAGCTGATGGAGGGAAGAACAAGCTTTATCGTAGCACACAGACTTTCAACTATCCAGTCAGCAGATGTGATTCTTGTTATGAAGGACGGCCATATCATTGAGAAGGGCAATCACGAAGAACTGCTGGCAGCAGGCGGCTTTTATAAGACGCTTTATGAGAGCCAGTTTGATACAGCAACAGCCTAGCCAGATGTTGATACGCTGTGTATGTTAAGTAGATTTCATAAAATGGCGTATTCACATTATTTTATTTAGTTTTCGGTGTTAAGGAAAATGTATTATGAAAATATTTCTTACGAATATATCAGATATGGATGAAGACAGCTTTAATAAAGGACTTAAGCTTGTGCCAGAGTACCGGAGAAAGAAGGTTATGAGGTACAGGTTTAAGGAGGATAGTAGAAGGAGCCTCGCTGCGGGGCTTCTTCTTAATTATGCCACGAAGGTATACAGCATATGTTATAAGGAGGCTGTTAGCGACACAGGGATAATACAGGTTGGAATTACTGATTTAATAAATAAGTATGATAGCACCTTTGATTATGAAATAGAATATGTGTCCAATGGAAAGCCTGTATACAGGAATCAGGATATACATTTCAGCCTATCGCATTCAGGCAGTTATGTTGTATGTGCTGTATCTGATAAGAATATCGGAGTAGATATAGAAGGAATAAGAAGGAATGCCATAAAGGTGGCTAAAAGATTCTTTACTACGGCTGAGTGTGAGTGGATAGGTAGTGATGTTCACAGATTTAGCAGAATATGGACTCTTAAGGAGGCATATGCGAAGCTTACCGGTGATGGAATAGCAGCAGCGGTATCCAGGGCAGAGTTTAAGCATGAAGCAGATAAAGTAGTTAAAGCACTTAAGGTAGTTAAAGATATGACTGTTAAAGACGATTATGGTCCATCTGATAATATTGTGCCAACTGTAAATATGTATATAGCTGGTAAAAAAGCTGATAACATAAAAATATATGAACTTAATATTATTAAGTCAGAATATGCCATATCTGTCATTGAATGCCTTTCAGACTAACGATTGTTATAAAATAAAAATCCTATGTTTTTTTATTAAAAAAAGGTGGAAAATAAAAATAAATGACTGTATAATGTAGAAAAAAATTGCGACGAAGAAGTAGCCGGTAGTAATGTGTGTACTGCCGGATATTTGTTTTTTCGCGGCTTGTGTGGATTACAGAGCAAGGAATAATCCAGACGCATAGGTGAATTAAAGGATTTAGCTTTTATGTTCACCTGATAACTATTATGTATAAACTAATGGTGCCACATGGCAGACAGGAGGAGAAATGGCTGTAAAGTATGTATTTGTAACAGGTGGTGTTGTTTCAGGACTTGGTAAAGGAATAACAGCAGCATCCCTAGGAAGATTATTAAAAGCGCGTGGTTTTAAGGTAACAATGCAGAAGTTTGATCCATATATCAACATTGATCCTGGTACTATGAATCCTATTCAGCATGGTGAAGTATTCGTAACGGATGATGGTGCAGAAACAGACCTCGATCTTGGACATTATGAAAGATTCATAGATGAGAGCCTCAACAAGAATTCTAATGTTACAACAGGTAAGGTATATTGGTCAGTACTTCAGAAGGAGCGTAGAGGAGATTTTGGTGGAGGAACAGTTCAGGTTATTCCACATATCACTAATGAGATAAAGAGCCGTTTCTTCAGAGATTATTCAACAGATGAAACAAAGATAGCTATTATTGAGGTTGGTGGAACAGTAGGAGATATTGAATCACAGCCATTTCTTGAGGCAATAAGACAGTTCCAGCGTGAGGTAGGACGTGAAAATGCTATACTTATCCATGTAACACTTATTCCATATCTTAAAGCCTCAGGGGAAATGAAGACAAAGCCAACACAGGCAAGTGTTAAGGAGTTACAGGGAATGGGTATACAGCCGGATATTCTTGTATGCCGTACTGAGCATCCACTTGAACCAGGAATCAAGGATAAGATTGCATTATTCTGTAATGTACCTAAGTCGCATGTATTACAGAATCTTGATGTGGAAATTCTTTATGATGCACCACTTGCTATGGAGGAGGAGCATCTTGCACAGGTAGCCTGTGAGTGTCTTGAGCTTGAGTGTCCTAAGCCGGATCTGGATGAATGGAGAGCTATGTGCAAGGCCTGGAAGAATCCAACTAAGAAGGTTACAGTTGCACTTGTGGGTAAGTATATCCAGCTTCATGATGCATATATATCAGTAGTTGAAGCACTTAAGCATGGCGGTGTAGCTAATTCGTGTGATGTAGAGATAAAGTGGGTGGATTCAGAGACAGTTACGGCTGATAATGCAGCAGAGATTCTTTCGGATGTATCGGGGATTCTTGTACCAGGCGGTTTTGGTGACCGTGGTATAGAAGGCAAGATTCAGGCTATCAGATATGCAAGAGAGAATAATGTACCTTTCCTTGGCTTATGTCTTGGAATGCAGCTCTCTATCGTAGAGTTTGCAAGAGATGTTATTGGATATGAGGATGCACATAGTGTAGAGCTTAAACCAGACACAACACATCCTGTCATTCATCTTATGCCAGACCAGGAAGGTATTGATGACATAGGTGGTACATTAAGACTTGGTTCATATCCTTGTGTACTTGCAAAGGATTCTAAGGCATATGAGCTGTATGGTGAAGAAACTATTCATGAAAGACACAGACATAGATATGAAGTAAATAATGATTACAGAAAGGTTCTTGTTGATAATGGCATGGAGCTTTCAGGTATATCTCCAGATGGCAGAATCGTTGAAATGATAGAGATAAAGAATCATCCATGGTTTATTGCAACACAGGCACATCCTGAATTAAAGTCAAGACCTAACAGACCACATCCATTATTCAGAGGTTTTATTGAGGCTTCACTTAAGTATCAGGATAAATAATATGTATATCTGTTGAATTGTTAATAAAAAATAAATAGTATGAAACATTTGTTTAGAGGTTGATTTATAAATATTCCTTCTTTATAATGTATGATAGTTCTCTTAAAAATGTACAGAATAAGGAGAACTGCTGAGAGTTTACTGAAAAGAAGGAATGGAGACACAGGATGGATAATTACAACAACGGTAATAATTACGGTGGTGGTAATAATAACAACAATAACCGTGACAACAGAAACGGCAATAACAACAATAAAAAGCCTAAGAATGTCAATCTTATTGTGTTTGTTATAATAGCTGCTGTTATTACATTTATAGGTATAACAATGCTTAACGGTATGTTAAGAAATGCCACTTATAAGGAAATATCCTATAACCAGTTTATTGAGATGGTTAATAACGATGAGGTAAAGAGCGTATCACTTGAGCAGGACAGAATACTTATTACGCCAGCAGATAGTGCACAGGAAAGCAATGGTGTTAACAAGCTGGGTTACACATATTATACAGGATATGTTAACGATGATAGTCTTGTGCCACTTCTTAAAAGAAAAGGAATTGAATTCACAGGATATATACCAGATTCAAGTTCTTCTATCGTAGAATTCCTTGTTGTGTATGTTCTTCCATTTCTTTTCATATATGTAATATTCGCCTTTGTATACAGAAGAATATCCAAAGGTGGCGGAATGATGGGCGGCATGGGCGTCGGAAAGAGCAATGCCAAGGTATATGTACAGAAGAAAACAGGCGTTACCTTTAAGGACGTAGCAGGACAGGATGAAGCTAAGGAATCACTTACTGAGATAGTTGATTTCCTTCATAATCCAGACAAGTATTCAAAGATTGGTGCAAAGCTTCCAAAGGGTGCCTTGTTAGTAGGACCTCCTGGAACAGGTAAGACTCTTCTTGCCAAGGCAGTAGCTGGTGAAGCTAATGTTCCTTTCTTCTCACTTGCAGGCTCAGATTTCGTAGAAATGTTCGTAGGTGTGGGTGCCTCACGAGTAAGAGATCTTTTCAAGGAAGCTACTAAGCAGGCTCCTTGTATAATAT
>CAKRKK010000024.1 GCA_934358235.1 uncultured Lachnospira sp. | reverse complement strand
GCGGGTGTAGTTCAATGGTAGAACACTAGCCTTCCAAGCTAGATACGTGGGTTCGATTCCCATCACCCGCTTTTTTTAGTAGCATAAAGTTAATATTTAACAGAAGCTGCGTAGTGAACAATTAAGTTATATACAAGGCATAAAGGATATGTGGAAGAAATAAGGGGAAGTTTCAACTATATTTTACAACAAGATTGTTATAACATTAACAAAGATTTGGGCGATAATAATATTTTGCAACAGATGATTAAACGGAGGCTGTTATGGATAATATTACCAGAGATTATAGTGTTAATGCTAACATTATAGTTAGTGAATATATGAATATAGTAAAGGCAGATGAAGGCTTGTTTATGTTTCTTGGAGAAACGTCGAATCTTATATTTACACAGGCTATTTATCCGGCAGATGCTGCCAAGTTTGAAGCTGCTATAAAAGAGGCTGATGAAGGGCAGCAGATATATGTATCTGTAAGATTAAGAGGACGTAATAGTGAATACAGATGGATGCGTATAATGATTATGCCGTATTCTGATGGCACAACAGCAAAGTATTATGCTCTTGAAATAACAGATATATATACACTAAAGAAACAGAATAAAGAATACAAAAGAATAACAGAAATACAGAATGAATTCTTAAGTATTATAGGAGATTATCTTTTTACATATGATATAAATAAGGATGTACTCCGTATAATTCTTCCGGGTAATGATACCCAGACAATATTTTTGTATGAAGGCAAGCTGGGAGCCTGGAGTATGGCAAAGCTCGATGAAGAGCTTGTTGATGGACAAAGCATACAGGACTTTGAAGGTTTGTGTGCGGCAATGGCATCAGGGGAAGCGTATTTTACAAGAAATATAAAAATGAAGCTTACAGAATTCGATGATGTGATGTGCTGGTATGTATTTAAGGGCAAGAAGATATTCAATGGTGAATATAGCAATGTAATAGCAGGAACTATAGGTCTTTTACATAATGGACAGGCTGCTAAGGAGGAAGTATCGGTACAGGATGAACTAAAGGATGCCGGAACAGAGCTGCTTAACAAGAAGGCAGTTACGAATTATGCAAGAAGACTTATAGATAAGAGAGTAGGATATAAGGTTACAATTGCAATAATTGATATAGATGATTTTAAAACTATTAATGATACCTATGGACATATGTTTGGCGATGAGGTGTTAAGGGATGTTGCCTCCATATTAAAGAATACAGTCGGACGTAATGGCGTATGTGGACGTATTGGCGGAGATGAGATGTTTGTTGTTCTGGAGAGGCTTGAGGATGATGAAGCAATAAGGAGCATACTCCGTACAATTAAGAATAATATATCGTGGCTTTACCATGATGATTCAAGAAATATTAATAAAATAACCTGTTCTATAGGTTCTGCCACTTATCCGGATGATGCCTCAGACTTTGATATGCTGTTTTCAATAGCAGATAAGATGCTGTATCTGGCGAAGGAAAAAGGAAAAAACAGATATATAATATATCATCCGGATCTGCATAAGAATTATATATTAGGAGATACGCCGGTAGATATAACAGAGAAGGTGTTTTATAAATATAGAAAGCTGAGTGTGGTGAACGAATTCATACAGAAATACATATGCAGATATAAACCGGCTAAGGAATGTCTGGATATGATTATGTCTGCATTTGAAATCGACAGTATATTCCTTTATGATGTATATGAGGGAAAAAGATATGTATTGTGTGGTAAACAGCCTGATTATGAGGAAAATGGAGAATTTCTGAATGAAGATAATTATATCCCGGATTTCCGTGATGATGGCATAAAGATAGTAGAGAATATAATATTTTATGAAAGAAAAGCACCACATATGTATGCTGCATTTGAAAGAATGGGCATTAAGAAGTTTATTCAGGTAGTTGCCTGTATTGATAAGACTGTTATTAATAATAAAAAGAAGAACGCTTATGTAATATCCTTTAACAGATTAAGGCAGCTAAAGAAGTGGCCTGAGTCTGATATAGATTATCTTGGCATTATTGGTAATGTTATTGGAGAAGAGTACAAGAAAGAGAAGAAAAAGGATGATAGATAGTTATATTGCGCTGGATCTGGAAACTACCGGACTAAATCCGGCATATGACAGAATTATAGAGATAGGTATGGCAAGAGTAGAGCAGGGCTGTGTAACACAGACGTATACAACACTTATTAATCCGGGAATTGAGGTTAGTGAGCGTGTTGTTGGGCTTACTGGCATACATAATGAGGAGCTTAAGGGTATGCCGCGTATAGAGGAGAAGCTTGGGAATATAATAGAGTTTATCGGAAATGAACCTATACTTGGACATAATATAATATTTGATTACAGCTTTTTAAAGAAAGCAGCAGTAAATAATAATATTAAGCTCGGCTTAAGAGGAATAGATACTCTTAAGATGGCAAGGCGTATATTGCCTGAGCTTGAACATAAAAGGCTTGATTATCTGTGTGAGTATCTTAAGATTAATCCAGGTAATTCACACAGGGCATTAGATGATGCTATTAGTGCAAGCTCTGTTTACTGGAAGCTGTATGAGATAAAGCCAGAGGATTCAGGCTTTGATATAGCAGCAGAGCTAGTGTATAATGTAAAAAAGGACAGCCCTATAACAGAAGCCCAGCGAAGCTATCTGTCAGCGCTTGTAAGAAAACATAATGTTAAACTGGATATACCAATTGAGGAGATGACTAAGAGCATAGCATCAAGAAATATAGATAAAATAATATCCGAATATGGAAAGTAGAGCATATGATATAAATATCAGGCAGTAAATATGCTACAGATATCAGTATAAATAATAACGGCAGGAGCTATACAGACTACTAAAAGAAGGACTGTATAGCTTCTGCCGTTATAGCTTCTGCTATTAAATAATATATCAGATTATAGGTTTAACAATATTCCTAATTGTCCAGTATGCTTTGGATGGCTTCTTTATTAACTGATTTAACAAGTGAGCCATATTGCTTCAGCTTATTAAGAGAAGCAGTATTGTTCTGGCTTGTATAAATGTCCTTTAAATCTGAATAGACCTGGCGTATATCTGAGCCTATGCGAAGGCTGTATTCAAGATAGGATACGGCATCGGCTGTATCGTTGTGTTCTATAAGGCTGTGCCCAAGAACGGCAAGGCTTTTAATGAGTTCAGTATAGTTGTTCTCATATTCAGTAAGAAGCTCAAGGTTAGCAACGCCATACTTTAACTTAAGGTCAGTATTAGAATATTCTATAAGATTGACCATAGGTGCGGTTCTTAAAGACATAACTGTTTCATAGGCTGTTGCCGCCTCTGGTATATTATCAAGAATATCTGATAATAAAGGATTGTCAGCTTTGATGGGAAGTGCTTCGTCCCACTTAATATAATTAAGACCAGTTAAGTCTTTTTTTCTTGTGGTGTTAGCCTTTCGTTCACGTTCTAGAAACTGATTCAGTTTATTTTTCTGTGAAGTATCGCTTTTTTTAAGATAAAGTTGAATTACTACTAATATTATTATAAAATAAGGCAATATAAAACGCATATTAATCTCCTTGGTGTATGCAGAAATGAGGTTATCATGATTAATTTAAAGAATAACAAAACTAAAAGAATAGTTGCTGCTGTTATAGTGGTCATTCTTGTTGCAGCTATGGTACTTCCAATGGCAGTATCAGCATTTATCTGACACTCACATCATAGTATAGATGTAAATAGATATATGTGCAAGTGAAAAAGTTGTGATTATGCAGTATGAAATCAGCAGCTTTGTGTCAGGATATAAGATATAAAGTGGCTGTGGGTAATACAGCATATAGGTTAGCAAAGAAATGAGGATGAAATGAAGGCTGGTAAGGTATCGGATACAATTCTTTCAAGAGCAGTATTAAAGCCAGTTAATACAGTTCGTACAACACAGGTAGAAAGGCTTGATATAGGGCAGGATGCAGGCGGAATAAAGCTTGAGGATATGGAGCTTCTTACAGCGTCTGCCTGTGGTTATATGCCATTGATTAAGGCTGTTAATAATATATATGCAGCAGGCGGGGTACCGTTAGGAGTAAGTGACTGTATAGTTATGAATGAGGAAGCACGGGAAATACGCCTCAGGGAAGTTATAGCAGGGCTTACAAGACAGGTGGCGGTAACAGGAGTGCCTGTTACAGGAGGACATACAACAGTAAGCAGCAGCGTGTCAGCTCCGGTAGTTACTGTAACGGCAGCAGGAGTACGAAAGCAGAAAAGAGCAGCCATAGCACCGGGGCAAAGTATTATAATGACCGGATACATAGGCTTAAGCGGGGTAAGACAGCTTATAGACAGGTATTCGGACAGAGCTGGTGAAGTATATAGCAGGGATTATATTGCAGAAGCCTACGGCAGCGATGAAGAGTTGTATATTGGCAATATTGTGAATATATTAAGAGAAAATAACATAAGCTGTTATATGCATGATGTATCTGAGGGAGGCATATTAGGTGCATTATGGGATATGTGTGAATATGGGCATACAGGTCTTGAGGTGGATATAAGAAGTATCCAGGTAAAACAGGAAATAATAGAAATATGTGAGCTGTTTAATATAAATCCATATGAGCTTGAATCAATGGGCTGTTTGTTAATGACATCACAACAGGATTGTGATATTATAGATGTACTTAACAACCATAATATAGAGGCTTGCGTTATAGGAAGAATAACTAAGGGAAATCAGAAAATATTGCGTAACCGGGATGAAGAAAGATTTCTTGAGCTTCCAAAGCAGGATGCACTATACGGGATTGATGAGTAATAATGATTAATGAAAGGGTATGATGATATGAGAGAGAAAATCCTTAACTTGTTAGAAAAGAATGCAAGAATAGACATTCACGATATGGCGGTTATGCTTGGAGCCGCGGAGCATGAGGTCGCGAATGAAATCGCCGACATGGAAAAGGAACATATCATATGTGGTTATAATACCCTTATTAACTGGGATAAAACAGGTGAAGAAAAGGTCACAGCACTTATAGAGGTAAAGGTAACACCTCAGAGAGGGCTTGGATTTGACAGTATAGCTGAAACTATATATAAGTATGATGAAGTGACATCAGTATATCTTATGTCTGGAGGCTTCGATTTTACAGTTATAATTGAGGGTAAGACTATGAAGTCAGTTGCACAGTTTGTTGCTGCAAAGCTGGCACCACTTGATTCAGTATTAAGTACATCGACACATTTTGTACTTAAGAAGTATAAGGATTATGGAACTGTATTAGACGAAGAATATAAAGACGAAAGGATGTTGGTGACACCATGAGAAACGCTTTATCTAAGAAGATAGTTGATATCCAGCCATCTGGAATCAGAAAGTTCTTTGATGTTGTAAGTGAGATTCCGGATGCTATTTCACTTGGTGTTGGAGAACCAGATTTCGATACACCATGGAATGTAAGAGAGGAGGGCATATATGCCCTTGAAAAAGGAAGAACCTTTTATACCTCTAACGCCGGACTTAAGGAGTTAAGAGAAGAAATCTGCAGCTATGTGGCAAGAAAGTATGATGTAGAATATAATCCTGTCAAGGAAACACTTGTTACAGTAGGCGGCAGTGAAGCGATAGACATAGCTTTAAGATGTATGGTAGATCCGGGAGATGAAGTTATTATTCCACAGCCAAGTTACGTTTCTTACCTTCCATGTGCGGTTATGGCAGATGCAGTACCTGTGTTTGTTAACCTTAAGGAGGAGAATCAGTTCAAGCTGACAAAGGAAGAGCTTTTAGAGCATATAACAGATAAGACAAAGATTCTTATTATGCCATTCCCTAATAATCCAACAGGTGCAATTATGACAAGAGAAGAGCTTATGGAGCTTGTGCCTGTTATTATTGAGAAGGATCTGTATGTTATTTCAGATGAGATATACTCTGAGCTTACATATGGTGACAACAGACATTGTTCAATAGCAAGCCTTCCTGGAATGAAGGAAAGAACGATTATGATTAATGGTTTTTCCAAGGCATTTGCTATGACAGGCTGGAGATTAGGATATGCATGCGGACCAGATTATATTATAAAGCAGATGATAAAGCTCCATCAGTATGCAATTATGTGTGCACCTACTAACAGCCAGTTTGCAGCGGTAGAGGCACTTAAGAACTGTGATATGGAAGTGGAAAAGATGGTAACGGCATATGATCAAAGAAGAAGATATCTTGTCCACGAGCTAAGACAGATGGGAATAGATTGTTTTGAACCGTTTGGGGCATTCTATATATTCCCTTCTATTAAGAAATTTGGAATGAGCTCGGAAGAATTCGCTACAAGATTGCTGGAAGACCAGAAGCTGGCGGTTGTTCCGGGAACTGCATTTGGCGCAAGTGGTGAGGGCTTTGTAAGAATATCTTATGCCTATTCACTTGAAAGCCTTAAGGAAGGCTTAAAGCGAATAAAGAATTTTATAGAAAAATTATAGATAAGTTATAGATAAGAGTATAAATATCTTAAAATAACGGTCAGTCATATATCAAGAAGGAGGTACAAGAGCATGGCAGGGATAAGTGCAGATATTATTAATCCGTTTCTTATGGCAACAACAAGTATAATGAAGGATATATGCCAGACAGAGATGAGTATAGGCAAACCATATGTGAAGGCAACTGAATTCGAGGAGGAAGCCGTTGCTATACTGATAGGTATAACTGGTGAGATGAAGGGCCAGGTTATGATGGCATTTTCATATGCGAATGCACTTAAGGTTGCCTCTAAGATGATGATGGGAATGCCTGTTGCTGAGCTTGATGCTATGGCTACAAGTGCAATAAGTGAGCTTGGAAATATGATTATGGGTAATGCAGCAACAATATTTTCAACCAAGGGAATCGTTATTGATATAACACCTCCAACAGTCTGTCAGGGCTCTATGACGATAAAACAGACCTATGCACAGAATATATGTGTGCCAATACAGGCAGGAGATGGAATATCACTAGAGATAGATATAGCTATTAAGACTGAATAGATTATACGGACTATTACATATATTTTAACAGAAAGATATGGAGTTAATATGCTTAATATAGTATTACACGAACCAGAGATGCCGGCTAATACAGGAAACATAGGAAGAACCTGTGTAGCAACAGGTGCAAGATTACATCTTATAGAGCCGCTTGGCTTTTGCATCAATGATAAGATGGTAAAAAGGGCCGGGCTGGATTACTGGGATAAACTAGATGTGACGGTATACAATGATTATCAGGATTTTCTGGAAAGGAATCCTGATGCAAAGATATATATGGCGACAACTAAAGCACATAAGACATATGCAGATGTGGATTATGAGGATGACTGCTATATTATGTTTGGAAAAGAAAGTGCAGGTATTCCGGAGAGTATACTTGTAGATAACGAGGATACCTGTATAAGAATACCAATGATAGGCGATATAAGATCACTAAATCTTTCCAATTCAGTTGCTATAGTTGCCTATGAGGCATTAAGACAGCATGGGTTTAAGGATATGAGCCTTAACGGACAGCTTCATAAGCTTCATTGGAAGGATGAGTAGCTGTACTACTAACTGTGTGTTTTTTTGTTGTAGTAACTCATTTATCATAATGTTAATGTCAAAAGTACATTGTGACATTAAGT
Source organism: uncultured Lachnospira sp. (assembly GCA_934358235.1). Taxonomy (GTDB): domain Bacteria; phylum Bacillota; class Clostridia; order Lachnospirales; family Lachnospiraceae; genus Lachnospira. The sequence continues at coordinate 10,414 of CAKRKK010000024.1, read as the reverse complement.
TAACGGGTGTAATAAAATAGCTTCTAATATATCGTTAGTCAGGTACTTGGAGCACGTTGGCACTTAGGCGATGTTTTTTAGCGCCTTAGTGTCCACTACGTGCGGATAGTAGCGGGAGCGTGCCTGACGCTGATATATTAGAAGCTATTTTTATCTCTTAAAGTTATCTGCAATATATTTAGCATATGATATGATAAGTGAATTAAACAACAATCAGCCCTTATCAAGTGGAAGTGTGAATATGAATTCAGTACCAACATCTTTGGTGCTTATAACATCAATATGCTCCTCGTGAGCCTGTATGATTTCTTTAGTAATGGAAAGTCCAAGACCAGAGCCTTTCTTGTCGCGGCCTCTTGAGGCATCTGACTTGTAAAAGCGATCCCATACTTTATCAAGCTCTTCTTTGGCAATACCACAGCCGGTATCCTTGATGGATATCTGTGCCTTGTCGCCTTTTTCCTTAATAGTTACGTATATAAAGGAATTATCGTGGCTGAACTTAATAGCATTGTCTATAAGATTATATATAACCTGTTGTATTTTCTGTTTATCTGCACGCACATATTCGGTATTTCCGGCAAAGGTAAGGCTGAACTTGATATTCTTTTTCTTGCAGGTACCCTCCAGTGTTTCAATAGTATGTTTTATAATTGAATTAATATCAAAGGTGCTTATATCAAGACGTACGCTTTTAGGATCCAGCTCATTCAGGGTAAGTATATTACTTGTAAGCTTAGTAAGACGGTCAGTTTCAAAAAGTACAATATTGATATATTTATTAATCATTTCAGGAGGAATAGTTCCATCTTCAATAGCTTCCAGATAACCCTTAATAGATGTAAGTGGTGAACGGAAATCATGTGATATGTTAGATAAAAACTTCTGCTGGAACTTATCCATTTCATTTAATTCCTGTGCCATATAATCAAGAGAGGCTGCCAGACGTCCTATTTCGTCATTATGCTTTGGTGTTATACGATAAGCTAAGTTTCCTTTACCATACTCAATAGTAGCCTTAGTAAGCTCGTTGATAGGAGCGTGTATATGCACGAAATAAAGTATAAGCATTGATAAGGACAATACCATGGCAATAGCCAGAGTGATGTAGTTGGTGTTAAAGGTCTGGTATACTCTGTTGGTAATAGTACTTTCTGGCATATTGATAACTACATAGCCAACTATGGAAAAGCTGCTGATGATAGGAGAATATACGCTTAGTACATCTTCGTTAAAGATGCCATAGAAGTTACCAAGGTTGGAATGTTCACCATTCAGGCTGCCATAATCAAAGTCGTAAAGCTCATACAGGCAATCCTCACAGGAGGCTTTTCCTGAATAGCCTGTATCAAGAAGAACCTTTCCATCAGGTTTTATAAACATAATGCGTGTGTCATTAAGCCGTGATATTATACTAAGGCTTGTCCGTATTGCAGGCATATGATTAGCTTCAAGAAAGTCAGTACCATATTCGCTGGATATTTCGGTTGCCTGCTGATATAGTGTATCAGAGTAATAATTGTAAAGCTTATTGTAATCGTGTTTGTAGCAGATAGTTGTAACAGCTATGAAGCCAGCTATTGCCACAGCTATATACAGAAATATCTGTTTTATAAGCATATTGTATTTCAAGGAAATCCTCATTTCTGCGCAGGCCAAGAGTATAACAGGCTTGTGCCCGATGCGCGAAACATTAATCTGGATTACTGTCCGGATTATGTGTATTGTTGTCTATTATAGGTAGATATTATGCCTGATGGTTTATTATCTTGTAACAAACTTATATCCGATACCCCATACTGTCTCTATTGCCCATTTATCATGGTCATTAATCTTTTCACGAATTCTTTTGATATGGACATCAACAGTTCGTGTGTCGCCAATATAGTCATATCCCCATATGTTATCAAGAAGCTGTTCTCTTGTGAATACCTGGTTAGGCGCGGAAGCAAGAAAATATAGCAGCTCAAGCTCTTTAGGAGGCATTTCAACAGGCTTCTTATAGTAGGTTACAGAATAATTATCAAGATTGACTACAAGGTCAGGATAAGTAACACATTTAGAAGAGGTGCTTTCTGTAACAGCCGTCTGTGGCAGATGATAACGCCTTAGTACAGCTTTAACCCTGGCGACAAGCTCCTTAGTTTCAAAAGGCTTTATCATATAATCATCAGCACCAAGCTCTAAGCCGAGTACCTTGTCAAAGGTTTCTCCTTTTGCTGAAAGCATAATAATAGGCGTATTGTTGTTCTTTCTGATTTCACGGCATACCTGATAGCCGTCAATACCAGGAAGCATAAGATCTAGTAATATCAGGTTAGGCTTAAATACAGGAAGCATATCAAGAGCACTTTCACCATCATATACAATCCTTGTTTCAAAACATTCCTTAGTAAGATATAAGGATATAAGCTCAGCTATATTTTCATCATCATCAACGATGAGTATTCTTTGTTTTGCTACCATAGATTCTCCAATCTGCCGGAATACACAGCTTAGAGGCAGTTAAGCTGCATAAGCTATGTACTCTGGCGGTGTTAATGTTACAAGGTTACACTAAGTGTTTAAATAATCACTACAACTAAAGACTGTTAAGGGTGATACATAAAGGTTTATCAATCCTTGAAGGTGACAATAGTTACACCCTCAGCACCCTCACCAATCTGTCCTAGACGGAAATCCTTAACATAAGGAACCCCTCTTAGATAAGAGGTTATGCCTGAACGCAGGGCACCAGTACCTTTTCCGTGTACAATCCTTACCTGTGGAATTCTGGCAATATAGGCATCATCAAGATATTTATCAAGTACAGCAACAGCTTCATCAACGGTGTAGCCTAGAAGATTGATTTCAGAGGAAACAGAGGATGACTTGGACATCTTTATTTTTCCGGAACCACTACCAGACTTAGAGGCAGATGGCTTGCTTTCGTCAGGCTCCTTATAGCCCTTAAGGATAGCCAGATTCTTAATATCGATTTTAGTGTTAAGGCTTCCAATAAGCACCGATACCTGGTTCTTTGCCTTATGAACCTGTGAAACAGTACCGATTACGTTCATAGTAAGAACCTTGACATGCATTCCAGGCTTGAATTCAGATATATCGTGAGCTTTATGCGCCTGTACACTTGCAGGTTCTACCTTGAGCTTTTCCTGCTTTTTATTTATTTTTTCTCTTATGTTGCTGCGGTGCTTTTCCAGCTCCTTGACAGACATACCATGTTTATTCATGGCATTAATAGTTTTATCCGCATAATCCTTAGCATCGCGAAGTATGCGTGCAGCCTCTTCGTTGGCCTTTCTGATTATATTATCAGTACGTTCATCCAGACGTTCAGTTTTTCTTGTGAGCTCAGCCTTTAAGGAAGCAATCTGTTCCTTATACTGTGCAAGCTCCTCGCGCTCCTGCTCAATAGTAATACGGCTTTGTTCAAGGTCAGAGACCAGGTCTTCAAAGCGTATATCCTCAGAGTCAATCCTTTTAGCTGCATCATCAATGATGTTAGCAGACAATCCCAACTTTCTTGATATTGCAAATGCATTACTCTTTCCAGGAATACCTATGAGCAGACGGTAAGTAGGACGCAGGGATTCAACATCGAATTCACAACAGGCATTTTCTACGCCCTCAGTTGAGAGTGCATACATCTTAATCTCGCTATAATGAGTGGTTGCCATAGTTGTAATTCCATGTCTATGGAGATTATCAAGTATAGCTATTGCAAGAGCAGCACCCTCTGTAGGATCAGTTCCTGCACCGATTTCATCAAAAAGTATAAGACTGTGGGTATCAGCCTTGTTAAGAATATCTACGGTATTAGTCATATGTGAGCTGAAGGTACTAAGACTTTGTTCAATACTTTGTTCATCACCAATATCTGCAAATATTTCATTAAAAACAGCAATATCAGAATGTTCCAATGCAGGAATGTTAAGTCCGGCCTGCGCCATAAGGGTAAGAAGTCCGACAGTTTTTAAGGAAACAGTCTTACCGCCGGTATTAGGACCGGTAATGATAAGCAGGTTAAAGTCAGTACCCAGATATATGTCAATCGGAACAACGGTATGAGGCTCAATAAGGGGATGACGTCCCTTTTTAATATTTATTATGCCTTTGGTATTCATAACAGGGCGGCTGCAGTTAAAATGTCTTGAAAGCAGAGCCTTTGCAAATATACAGTCAAGCTCAGTAAGAATTTCGTAATCTGATAATAATAAATCGTTATATTCTGAAGCCTTAGCACTCAGGCTGGCAAGTATGACTTCAATCTCAGCCTGTTCCTTAAGCTGCAGTTCACGTATATCGTTATTCAACTTAACAACTGCAGCAGGTTCTATGAATAAGGTAGAGCCTGTTGCAGACTGGTCATGAACCATACCGGGCACAGAAGACTTATATTCGGCTTTTACAGGAAGACAGAATCTTCCCTGTCTGGTTGTTATGACATAATCCTGAAGATATGTCCGTGTTGATGGTGAATTAATAAGCTTGTTAAGCTCGGTGTGTATGCGTTCAGCAGACTGATTCTTCTTTCGCCTTATATCACGTAGATTAGAGCTTGCATCATCACTTATTTCGTCTTCAGATATAATGCATCTTTTAATAGCATTATTAAGAAGAACAACAGGCTCTAGTGCATCAAGCATAGGCTGTATGCTATCAGAACGATATTCATAGTAGCCCTTGACGTGGGCAGCACATTCTAACAGAAGGCTTATATTTAAAAGCTCAAGTGCATTCAGAGAGCTTCCAACCCTGAGTCTTGCAATACTTGCACGTATATCCTTTATTCTTGAAAAGTCAACGCTGCCCTTTTGATAAACTCTTGTAAGTGCATCGTTGGTAGCATTAAGAGCTTCATTAATTTCGTTTATATCATTCATAGGCATAAGACTTTTTAGAGTCTGCTTTGCGCCCTCAGAGCAGGCCTTAGATACAAGCACAGATATTATTTTATTATATTCCAGTGTAGATAATGCTTTTTTATTCATATTCAGTATAATACTCCAATAATTAATTATGTGTCAGGGACAGGACAGTAGAATCCACTATCATAGCAGAAACAGCGGCTTCCTGTATAAACACATAATATATTTTACAGCATTTATAAAGAAAAAACTACACAATAATAGTGTGAATATAATAAAAAGGCTGTTAAAAAGGCTGCCAAAGCTGGGAAAGGGACATTAAATTAACGGCTTTGACATAGTTTGTTCATAAATATAAGATATACTACATATATTAATGACGGCTCAATCCGTAGGTATCAAAGTCAAGGGCTTTTGCCCATGACATCATAGAATTACAGAGGAATAGATATGGAATACAGAAATAATGAGCAGGGACAGGAAAAAGAGTATCCGCTGTATACAGAAAAAATAGTGCTAAGTCCAAGAGTAAAGTATAAAAGACTCATAACAATTATAAAGATATTAGTTGTTATAGTAATTACTGGTGCTGTGTATATTATGTCGGATAAGCTTATAATACCAATGGTTAAAAGCAGGCTTGCCAGAAGAAATGAGACCTTTGATCACATAGAATTCACAAGGGATGAGTATCCAGATATGTCTGAGCAGGCGGCAGATGATGGGAACAGCCAGATAAAGAGCGATTATGATACTGTTATACAGTCTTTAAGAAGTAAGGTAGATGATGTGGCTAGAACGGTTGTTATTGTCAAGGAGAATATTATAACAGAACCGGGCAGTATAGATGATGAGAAGCTGGAAGAGGACACAGAGGAACAGTCAGTACTTTTACAGAAGGATATAGAGAGCAGGCTTTTAGATGTTAAGGATGAAGAATCAGGAGCTTCAACAATAGGTCTTATAGTAGGGCATATTAATGGCAGTTATCTTATACTTACATCAGATGCCTATACAGCAGCTATTGACAGTTACAGCGTTGTTGTGCAGGAGGAGAATGCATATAAGGCAGAGCTTGTATGTTCTGATGCCCAGACAGGTCTTAGCATTATAAGCATAGAGGATTCAGGCGTTACTGAGAGCGACAGGCAGTATATGAAGGTTGCAACGCTTGATAATTCATATGTTATCAAGAAGGGGGATATTGTTATTGCCGCAGGTAAAATATATGGTACAAGCGGAACGATAGATTATGGAACAATAACCAACAGAACTATATATAATGCAGTTGATAATAATTATGAAATATTTGAGACGAATCTTACAAGTCAGCCCGGGGATTATGGCTTTTTGTTTAATTCAGACGGGAATGTTGTGGGGATTTCACAGAAAAATACAGACGCAAAGCTTAAGGCAATGGGAATATCTGACCTTAAGAGCATGATAGAATGTATGATTAATCGTCAGGGAAAGATGTATTTTGGAATAAAGGCGCAGAATGTAGATAGTGAGCTTTCGGAAAAGAATGGAATTCCTATGGGAATATATATATTAAGAGTAGATACCGACTCGCCAGCATATCAGGCAGGATTACAGCCAGGTGATATAATACAGGGCATCAATAATACGCCATGCTATTCGATACAGCGTCTTAACGATAAGATATATGATAGTGCCTTGGGGCAGGTGATTAATGTATCAATTAAAAGGATGGGCAAGTCAGGATATTTTGATGCTTCATATGATGTTATGGTAGAACTGAAGTAATGTGTGTTGATGCGTGGAAGTGTGTGGTAATGCGTGATAATGTGTGGCAATGTGTGGTAGTGCGTGATAATGTGTGGCAATGCGTGGAAGTGCGTGAAAGTACGTGATAATGTGTGGTAGTGCGTGATAGTGCGGGATAATGCGCGGTAAGCAAAAAGTTGTAGCATAACTTTGTAATATAGAGTAAAATAATAAGGTGTCTGTGTGTGAAAGAGGGAGGCTTAGGCTTAAGACCTTGTTTTCATGCAGGGGGCTGAGGCTGTGCGTACCTGAACACAGCTCCCGTATCGGCACGTTGAATGGAGTGAAGCAGTTAAACTATGAAGCTGCATAACCAGTATATAATATGTGTACGCAGAAATGAGGAATAAAATGCATTTTATAGAAGCTATAAAAGAGGGAGATAGAATATCAGAGGTATATCTTTGTAAGTCAAAGTCAACAGCACTTACTAAGACAGGTAAGGAATATGAGAATGTTATACTTGCCGATAAGACAGGACAGATAGACTCAAAAATATGGGATGTTAATTCAGGTGGTATAGGTGATTTTGAAGTAAATGATTATGTATATGTAAGTGGACAGGTAACAAGCTATAATGGTGCGCTTCAGTTCAAGATAGAAAGAGCGCGTGTGGCTGCTGAAAATGAATATACACCTGCGGATTATATACCAGCTTCAAGATTCGATATTGAGGATATGTATAAGGAATTATTAGGATATGTCAACAGCATTAATAATGAATACATAAAGAAGCTGCTTATGGCATTTTTTGTTGAAGATGAAGCATTTATTAAGAAGTTCAAGAACACATCAGCAGCAAAGACAGTACATCATGGCTTTCTTGGAGGACTGTTAGAGCATAGCCTTAGCGTAACAAGATTATGCGATAAAATAAGCACTAACTATGATTTCCTTAACAGGGATCTTCTTGTTAGCTGTGCTATGCTTCACGATATTGGTAAGGTTAAGGAGCTTTCAGCTTTTCCTGTTAATGATTACACAGATGAAGGTAATTTCTTAGGTCATATTGTTATGGGATATGAAATGCTTATGGAAAAGATAAAGACTATACCAGATTTTCCGGTAATAATAGCTAACGAGATGGGACATTGCATATTAGCACATCATGGTGAGCTTGAATATGGTTCACCTAAGAAGCCGGCAATAGCAGAGGCGGTAGCACTTTCCATGGCAGATAATATAGATGCAAAGCTGGAAACATTAAGAGAATGTTTTGAGGCAAAGGATACTAATGACTGGTTAGGCTTTAACAGATGGCTTGATTCTAATATAAGAAGAACCAGCTTTTAGAATGAGTGAGAAGTTATTACGTTTGCTGTGAAAGTAATTATCACCAGCAGTATTGGTGTCTGTGGATATCCGTCACAAGAACTGCTGTATATTGAAATGAACATCGAAATGAGGATTAATAATGGCATATAGTAAAAATGACTGTGTTGAAGTTACAATAGAGGATATAGGTGTATCAGGTGAAGGAATAGGAAAGGTGGATGGTTACACACTTTTCGTAAAAGATACGGTTATTGGTGATATTGTTAATGTCAAGATAATGAAAGCAAAGAAAAGCTACGGATATGCAAGACTTTTAGATATAGTAAAACCATCTGCAGACAGGGTGGAGCCAGCCTGTGCAATAGCAAGACAATGTGGAGGCTGCCAGATACAGGCTATGGATTATGCAGCACAACTTCGTTATAAGCAGAAGCTTGTGAGTGATAATATAAGAAGAATAGGTGGATTGGTTGAAGGTGTAGATTATGAGATGTGCGATATACTCGGAATGGATACACCTTACAGATACCGCAACAAGGCACAATACCCTGTTGGAGAGGACAAGAATGGCAATATAGTCATGGGGTTTTACGCCGGTCACACACATTCAATTATTCCCTGTCCGGATGATGACTGTCTGTTAGGACATAGCGATAACGCAGTTATACTTAGGGCTATTAAGAAATGGATGAAGGAGTACGGTGTACGTGCATATGATGAGAATATACATAAAGGGATAGTAAGGCATGTGCTTATTAGAACAGGATATCATACGAATGAGACTATGGTGTGTCTGGTAACACATAAAATGCTTAGAAAAGAGGCAGCAGATGGTCTTGTTAATGCTGTTTCAGAGCTTAATATAGCTTCGCTTGTTGTAAATATCAATAAAGAAGATACTAATGTTATTCTTGGAAAAGAGTGCATAACACTTTATGGAAAGCCATATATTGAGGATTACATAGGTGATATAAGATTTCAGATATCACCGCTTTCCTTCTTTCAGGTTAATCCTAAGCAGACAGAGGTGTTATATAATAAGGCACTTGAATTCGCTGCGCTTAAAGGCAATGAAAGTGTATGGGATTTGTATTGTGGTATAGGAACAATCTCCTTGTTTCTGGCAAAAAAGGCAGGACAGGTTTATGGTGTTGAGATAGTTCCACAGGCAATAGAGGATGCAAGGAATAATGCAAAGCTTAATAATATAACCAATGCGGAATTCTTTGTTGGCAGGGCAGAAGAGATTGTTACAGAATTCTATGAGAGTAAAAGAAAGAATATCTGTGGAAGCAATACTGATACAGTACAGGCAGATATGACAAGACCTGATGTGGTAGTTGTTGATCCACCTAGAAAGGGCTGTGATGAAAAGCTGCTTGGAACTATTGTGAATATGGCTCCTGACAGGATTGTGTATGTAAGCTGCGACTCAGCTACACTTGCAAGAGATCTTAAGGTGCTAACTGAACAGGGATATAAGGTTGATAAGGTTCAGCCGGTAGATCAGTTTGGGAATACGGTGCATGTGGAGACGGTGGCAAAATTGTCCCGACTAAAATAAAAAGCCGAATGATTACATTGATGTCACGATCGAACCTGATGATGTGGATATAACATCTAGAGATAAGTAAGACAGGAAATCTTTGATTTCCGTAGTTGAATTTATGCAGAGCTGACTAAGGCAACATATGATGAGATAAAGAGAGCACAATTGTGGAGGCATTGAAGCATTTTAAGATGATTCAGCAGAAATAAAAGGAGTTTGCTAAATCAGAGTTTGTTACTCTTTTTGGAGGTGAATTGGTAATGATAAAATTAAAAATGTCTATTGAAGATATAAGTGAGTATCAGACAGGTATTTTACCAAAGAATGCTGTTAAAATAGAAACACCTCAGAGCATTGAAGAGATGATGAAAAAAGCGGCACCTATTGCAGCGGTATTATGTGTTTTAATGTTTGTGACGATGCTGTGTAAAACAGTTATGAACAAGACAGTTGTTATTTCGCGTGTATTTATTTTGATTGGTGTTTGCCTGGGGTATATTTGTTTGGTGATACACGAGTGGTTACATGGGATTGTCTATCCGAGAAACGCACTGGTTACGATAGGTAAAATAACGGGTAAGATATCATTTGTTGCATTAGCCTCATATCCTCTGAAGCGTAGAAGGTTTATTGTAATGTGCCTATTACCATTTGTGCTTGGAATAATACCATTATTGATTTTTATTGTTAGTCCGGCAGAATATAGAGAACTAAATGGACTAATGTTTGGTATGTCATGTATGGGTATGGTTTCGCCATTTCCCGATGTATATAATGTTTTTATTGTCTTAAAAAATGCAAATAAAAAAGATGCAATAATGTTTTATAAAAACGATATGTATAAGGTATCGTAAACTTGAATTTGTGGAGAATACTGACTTATGAAAATACATATTATTGGTTGCAGTGGTTCTGGAAAAACCTATTTAGCAAA
>CAKRKK010000023.1 GCA_934358235.1 uncultured Lachnospira sp. | reverse complement strand
GGGTGCTTTCACACGGTTCCACCTTATTATTTCACTTTAATGGTCTGTAACGTACACCATACGGTAACGCTTCGAAGTAAAACTTCTTCTACGCACAGCTCAGGAATGGTCTTCATATAATCGTCACATAAACTGTTTCCACCATACACAGTTCTCTCTGGATGCTCCTCATATATTACTTTTTCCGTCATAGCTTTTATTTATTTGCTTTACTGGTTGTTATTGTACCACGGTACAATTTAATTAACAACATGTTTTTTTCTTCTATTAGCTTGACTTCTATTACTTTCTTCTATTACTTTGCTAATCTTCATTCTTAAAATGTATCTCTGGAACTGCAACACCGTCATATGTGACCTGTGTTTTTACGTGCCCTCTGGATTTGTGTGGCTGTTTATCCTTTAACGCCTCTGGTTTCTGTGTACCCAGCTCTTTTACTGTCTGCTCCTGATTAGTATTTTCCATACTGTTAGAAGTTTCCTCACCTGATTCTTTTATATGAATCTCCGGAATAGCAAGATTATCATAAGAAAGATTATAATCTTTTTTAGATATGTTATCTTTATTATTCCTGATTCGTTTAATAAAGCTGAACATACTCTGCCTCCTTATTTCTGCGGTTATAGCAAATTAATAAATAGTGTAATTACCAGACTATTAAGGAAATCTGCGAAAAGACTTCCTATTAGTGGAATAATAAGATATGCCTTGACTGATGGTACATATTTATCACATAACGCCTGCATATTAGCCATTGCATTAGGCGTTGCACCCATACCAAAGCCACAGGTACCTGCCACAAGTACTGCCGCATCATAATCACTTCCCATAACATTAAATACAACAAAATATGTATAAAGCATTATTACAACCACCTGGGCTACAAGCAGTATAATAAGTGGAAGTGCAAGTGATGCCAACTGCCATAGCTTAAGCGTAATCATAGCCATACCCAGGAAAAGTGAAAGTGCAATACCACCAAGGTCATTGATTTCACCCATATGTATAACAAGTCTTCCCTTTCCTGCATACTCTGCAATATTACGCATAAGTGCCGCCGCTATCATAGCACCTATATATATAGGAAAGGTCATGCCTGTCTTTGTAAGCACCCAGGAAAATATTGTACCTATTCCTATTGCAATGATAAGCTGGAATACTGCTGCTGCATACATCTGTGTATGACGCTCGTGCTTCTTCTCATCCTCAACTAAAAGGCTGTCATCCTCAGGTATTGCAGTCTTTAGCAGGTCTTTCTTTTCTATAAGCCTTTTTCCTAAAGGTCCACCTATAATACTTCCGAATATCAGCCCGAACGTAGCCGCAGCGGTACATATTGTGGTAGCTCCCTGTACATTGAAATCCTCCAGTACAGGACCAAATGCACCTGCTGTACCGTGTCCTCCTACCATAGGTATAGAGCCTGTACACATTCCTATAAGCGAATTAAGTCCAAGAACCTTTGAAAGCCCCACCGCAACAATATTCTGCGTAAATATGAGTACAACTACAAGCCCAAGAAACACCACCATTGACCTTCCGCCCTTCTTTAACACCTTGAAATTCGCCTGAAATCCTACAGATGTAAAGAAGAAAACCATACATACTTCTTTTAATATATCATCAAACTCAAACTCCAGAATACCTGTTGCATAACATATACATGTAAATATAGCAAACAGAAATCCTCCAACTACTGGCGCTGGAATACAGAATCTTTCCAGTATATTTATCTTCCTTCGTAAAAAACTTCCAAGCATCAGAACAACTACTGCAACTGCTATTGTCTGATACATATCTAACTGCACTTTCATATATATCTCCATTTCATTCAACGTATTAATCTAAATCCCGGAACATAAATATTTATCATTCTGTTTTTACATTCACACCCTGTTTAGCATAATACTCTACTGCTCCTGCATGAAAAGGGATATCTACCCCTTGTGCCGATGTCCTTACATCATATAATGAATCCAGCGGGGTTGCATTTTTAATATCTTTATTATGTGCAAATATCAGTCCTGTAAGCTGCTCAACTACTGAGGCTGGCAGCTTTGAGGACGCTATAAGAACCGCCCTTATACCTATTGTATAAACCGGCTCACTCTGTCCTGTATATGTATTGGCTGGTATTGTACAGCTTTCATACAAAGGATACGCCATAAGCAGCTTTTCAATACATTTATCATCAAGACTTACCAGACTGATATCGCAGCTTTTAGAAAGCTGCTCTATAATACCTGTTCTTATTCCAGAGGTACAAAACATCGCGTCTATTTCGCCAGCTTCAAGCCTGGCTGCTGCCTCTGAATAATCCATATTAACTGTCCTGACAAGCTCCTTCGTAATACCACTTACCTTAAGTATTTCCTCTGCATTCTTCTCAGTTCCTGATTCCGCAGCACCTATGCTTACAGTCCTTCCTACAAGATCATCAACCGTTGTTATGCCAGAATCCTTTCTTACAATTATCTGACAGGCTTCTGTATACAATGCTGCAACTGCCTTGTAGCCCTTCTGGTAATCCCCAGTTTCAAAGGCACCCCTGCTATTATAGGCATCACTTAACATATCTGCCTGAACTATACCAAGATCTATATATCCTCCCGATATTAATCTTAGATTAGCCACCGAACCGGCTGTTGTCTTTGTCTCAAAGGTATAATCCGTCATGGCCTCGTGTGCCAGCTGTGAAAAGGTACTGGCATATGAATAGTACACGCCACCTATATCAGCCGCACCAAATCTTATATTCTTACTTGTGCCACCACATCCAGTCATAATAACAATAACAAGAGCCGCTAATAAAGCCGCTATTCTTTTCATAAATCACTCTCCTATCTGTATGGTCTTTTAGAATCAGCCTCGCAGCATCAGTTCCTCTTCAACCACATTTCCATTCCTGATATATTTTCTAGGTACACGCTTGCTTACTGCACAGGTCAGCTCATATGGAATAGTGCCTGCCAGCTCTGCCATCTTTTCTATTGGATTCTCCTTACCAAATATTTCTATCTCACTTCCAACGTCAACTCCCATTTTATCTGTAAGATCTATCATACACATATCCATGCATATCTTACCTCTCTGTGGAACCAGACCTTCCTCTGTCATCAGCCAGAATCTGTTAGAAAGGCATCTAAAGAAGCCATCGGCATAGCCATAAGGAACCACACCCATTCTTGTCTTCTTATCTGTCTTATATATTCCGCCATAGCTTATTGCAGTTCCGGCAGGATAAGTTTTGATAGTACTTACTGTTGTCTTAAGTGACATAACTGGTCTTAGGTTAAGCTCCTTTGCAAACTCTCCATAGCCATATAATAAAAGTCCCGGTCTTACCATATCAAGCCATGTCTTTGGATAACGTGCAACCGCACCTGTATTGGCACAATGTCTTATTGCGAATTTCCTGCCAAGCTTCTTTTCTACCGCAGCTATAACATCAGTAAACAGCTTAAACTGATGCTCTGTATATGCCCTGCATTCCTCACCTGGTTCATCAGATACTGCAAAATGTGTAAATATTCCCTCTGGCATAAGTCCTGGAAGCCTGCAGCCCTCACATATACCCTCAACCCCGCTGTCAAAGTAATCTCCATCACACAGATAGCCAAGACGCGACATTCCTGTATCAACCTTTATATGTATCTTTAATGTTCCACCACATCTGACAGCCTCTTTACTGTATTCAAGTGCCTTTGCCTTGCAGGTTACAGCCTGGGTAATATTATTCTTTATAAGCTCACCCACCTCTTCCTTAGGTGTATGCCCAAGAATAAGTATTGGCATTGTTATTCCATTATGTCTTAATTCAACAGCCTCATCTATACTGCTTACCGCAAGATAATCTGCTCCAAGCTCCTCAAGCAGCCTGCTTACCTGCACAGAACCATGTCCATAGGCATCTGCCTTAACTACTCCAAGGAACTTAACAGACTTACCTATTCTTTCTTTTAATGTATTATAATTATGTGCAAGGGCATCAAGATCTACCTCTGCCCATGTTCTTCTTAATGTTGACTTCATGACACTCTCCATTTCTACCTGTTTATTACAGGTCAATCTGCTTATTAACAGCACAAAGAAAGGAAATGTCTGTTTTTCAGCCATCTTCCTCTCTTTTTACTAATTATATTCTGATTGACATTTTTACGCAACTGTTCTATTTTATGAAGCTGAATAAAACCCCTGTTCCTTAAAGCTCTACCCTCTCATCTGTAACATATATCTCAACTCTGTTAGTATTCATCTGCTGGTCATTAACCTCCATAGTGTACTCAAGTACAACGTGTATACTGCTGTCAGTTCTTTCTACATCAACTATACTTGTAAATACAGCAATATCTATGCTTCCATAAGGTGTATTATAACAGCTTATCGTTTTCTTATTTTTTACGAATTCCATGCAGGTTGTTATTGCACCCTTTCTGCTGAGCTCTACACTATCATCAGTTATCTTTATAATATTTACTGATTTCTGTCCTTCTCCGTCAAATACTTCATCGAACTTCACATATTCCTTGCCACCACGGTTAATATATCTTCCTATGTTTATTACTTCAATATCTTCCGTTCCCTGTGCTATGGTCCCATCTGCCATCTGCTCTTCCTGTGCAAGTCCCTTTATCTTAATATATACCTTATCCTTCATATATTATTTACTCCATCCGTACTATTTACAGCCATGCTTTACAGCTTTTACAGCTTTACCTTATAGCCTTTTTTATAACTTTATTTATAGCTTTGTTCATTCCAGAAAATGATTAAAAACCTTAAGATACTTAAATCTTAGCTTAACATCTTCTCCTGATATCACTCTATACTCCTCCTCATTAAGAACTCCCTTTAGTTCCTCCCTTGACTTCTCTGGCACCTCACCATACACCATATCAACAAAGCACAATGGCGGATATAACACACACCACCAGTTCCTTCCTCTGGCTGCACCTATATCAACCCTGAATGCTTCATACTCTCCTGGAGGAAAGGTCATATTTCCATATGCTTTAAGTGGAAAATAACAATTCTCAAAATATACCTTCACATCACTTTCATTTCCAAGGTCTCTAAGTGCTGCAACCGCTACATCCTTTATGTTACTGCTTTCGCTCTCAAGAAGCTGCCTTGACTCCTCCAATGACTGTGACTCTGAAAGAATGGGACTTATGTAATCCAGCACCGCTTCCTTAACCTGAAGCTTAAGCCACTGGTCCTCCTCTGAATCACTTTCTGCCCTTACATGAAACCTGATTATATTAGCTGCAATTTCCTTCTGCATATGTATCTGCCAGCTATCAATATACAACCTGTAACCAGCAATTACAAGCATAATCGTTGCAAGTAATATGAATATAACGCCTGCCTTCTTATAACTGCTTCTATAACTCTTTATACCTCTGTTAGATACGGCCTTTTTAGTATTCATCATATCCCCTCCATATATGTTACTTATACATACATAATTCCCATATAACAGGGGGATATACCTTCTTAAATAAAATTATTTACTTAAGACATCTACTAACATATCTACTGATACTGCTACTGGCATAGCTACTTACATAGATACTTACATATCTACCTATAAAACGTAAAAATAACGATACCATATATAATTCATATGATATCGTTATCTGTATCATTCCTTCATAACCCCTGCAACGCCTTGTTATCTAATATAACCTCCAAGCCTTACAGTTCCAGGTAAATTCCAGGCTTATATGTTAAGCAGTCTTATAATTCCCTTTTCCTGGTTGTTAACGTGTTGTCTTACTATAACCTTAGCCTTTTCAACATCCTTACCTGCAAGCTGGCTTATTATATCATTATGTTCGCTTATCAGAATAGAATGTGTCCTTGCATCCTTAACATATTCCAGACGATATCTGTACATCTGCTCACTAAGACTATTAATAAGCTGTATGAGTCTTTGATTATCTGTCATTGAATATATAATACTATGAAATGCCACATCCGCATTTACAATAGCTACAACATCCTTCGATACTATTGCTGCCTCAAACACTCTGTTGGCAGTCTTTAATTCATCTATATGCTCTTGTGTGACATTCTTACAGGCAAGTGTCGCCGCAAGCTCCTCAAGTGCAGAACGTACCTCCAGCACGTCCCTCATATCCTTAACAGTTATATGTGCAACCTCTGCTCCCTTTCGTGGAATCATAATAACAAGACCTTCAAGCTCAAGCTTTCTTATTGCTTCCCTTATAGGAGTACGGCTTACTCCAAGCTTGTTGGCAAGCTGGATCTCCATAAGTCTCTCTCCCGGCTCCATCTCTCCTGTAAGAATCGCCTGTCTTAATGTATTGAATACTACATCTCTTAATGGAAGGTATTCATTAACGTCCATCTTTAATTCACCTTTCATCTTCTATTCCTCCAATATTCTTATCTGTCTTATTATCATCACATACAATATCATTACAATACTTTTATGAAATGCTTTTATTGAAACGCTTTTATTGAAACGCTCTTATGAAATGCTCTTATAAAATCTTTTTATTAAAATGTTTCTGTTGTATATACCTGTCGGGCATCCCCCTGCACTTTAAGATATTCCTTACAGTCAAGTGCTGTCTGCTCATCAGGGAATATGCCAAATACCGTAGGTCCGCTTCCACTCATCATAGCATTATAGGCTCCACAGCTTAACATATCCTGCTTTATCTTTGCTATAACAGGATACATAGGAACGGTTACATCCTCAAGCACATTTCCCATACGCCAAGCAACCTTCTTAACATCACCCTCGTTGATAGCTTCTATAATGCCATCTATGTCAGGATGTCTGGTTATTGCTCCCGCATCCAGACTTTCATATACCATTTTCGTTGAAACATTAATCGGTGGTTTAGCAATAACTATATAGCAATGAGGCATTGGTGACAGCTTTGTAAGCTTCTCTCCTATTCCCTCTGCTAAAGCTGTTCCTCTCATAATACAATACGGAACATCTGCACCTATCCTGACTCCCTGTTCCATAAGCTCAGCATTCGTCAGTCCAAGCTCATAAAGCTTGTTAATTGCAAACATAGTCGATGCCGCATCGGTACTTCCACCTGCCATACCTGCTGCTATCGGTATAAACTTGTTAAGGTCTACATCAATCCCCCCGCTAAAGCCATACTCATCCTTCATAAGCCTGTACGCCTTGAATATCAGATTATTCTCATTAACTGGAAGGAACTTAAGATTAACATTAATTCTTATGTCGTCCTCTGGAATCTTGGTAATTATAAGTCTGTCATAGATACCTATTGTCTGCATAACCATTCTGACATCGTGATATCCATTCTCCCTTTTACCTAACACATCAAGCCCAAGATTAATCTTAGCTCTCGCTTTAAGTCTAATTGAATCCATATGCTTTATCTCCAACTTTTTTGTATACAGGATTATTATATATAACGCATTGTACAAAATCAAGTACATAAATACATTTTCCCTATAATGTTTCTGTGTAAACTAAAAAGTCCCAAAACCAGAACTTATTGGCTGGTTTCGGGACTGGTATAAAGATATAAAATCGTGTAAGCTTAAATATTATCTAATCTGTGGCGCTGCGTTATCCAACACTTCTCCTGCTTCATCCTTCTGCAACTCATTCTGTTTCTTGTCAATCTTAATAGTTGACTTCTTCCAGATACCTGTCCAATACAGAATGTAAAGTATAACTGCTGATGTGGCATTACTTACAACTACTGCATACCACACACTCTCAACTCCCATTCCAAGTATATGAGAGCATACCCATAAGGTGAGAAATCTGAATATCCAGATACGTGTTGCGTCTACTGCCATCGTTATCATAGTATGTCCACAGCCCTGGAACAGCCCCTGCGTTACATTATAAAATGCATTAGTCCAGCAGCACATTGCCATGATTGATAAGAAATCAGTTGCAAGTGGAACCACCTGCTCATCAGTTGTAAAGAATCTGACCATAGGCTCTGCAATGAATCTTCTTGAAAGAATCATTCCACAGACAAACAGGAACGTCGCGCCTATCCTTAATGCTATATGATAAGACTTATCTGTCCTCTTAACATTTCCGGCACCCATATTCTGTCCAACAATAGTTGATATGGCTGAGCCGATACCATTAGCCGGCATAGTTATGATGCCGTTAATCTTGTTTCCTATGCCATAGGCTGTCATAGCAGTTGCACCATACACATTGACATTCTTAGTCATAAGAAGGAAACCAAACTGCATCGTACTTCCTCCAATAGCTGTTGGCAGACCTATCTTTATGATAGACATAACTTTATCCTTATCGAACCTGAAGTTCTTAAAGTTAATCCGCACAAGCTGGTTCTTTCCTGTAAGTGCAATAAAGCCTATAACTGCACTTGGAATCTTGGCTATAAGCGTTGCAAAGGCTGCTCCACCTATGCCCCACTTAAACACTACTAAGAATAATGGATCCAGTATAAGATTAATTGATACTCCAAGTATATTAAGAAGCAACGGCCTTACCGTATCTCCCTGTGCCTGCTTTACTGCTGAATAAAGATTAATCGTAAACAGAAACGGAAGATCCATAACAACAATTCTTAAATATGTAAGTCCATAGTTATATATATCTCCCTGTGCACCAAGCCATCTGACCAGTCCCGAAGAACACAGCCAGCATATAAATGCACATACAACTGAGAAGCCTAACGAGGTTATACATATATGATCAGCCATGGAATTAGCCTGCTCATCCTCTCTGGCACCTAAATACTGGGATATCAGTATTGCTCCTGCTGTTGTTATACCTGCTCCAAAGTTAATAAGTATATTCTGAAAAGGAGAAACCAGCGTTATAGCTGCCTGGCTTGTTGTTCCTATCTTTCCCAGCCAGAAGGTATCCGTAAGGTTATACATAGACTGTATAAAACTGTTAAGCATAACAGGTATTGCCAGCATAAGTATTGCATTTACAAGATTACCATTAAGAATCTTCTCTCTTTTACTGTCACTTATTGGTCTTGCCATACTATCCTGCACTCCTCTCCATGCGTTATATCAAAAGATATTTACCGCAACTATTATCATTTTAGCCCTTTATTTTTCACAATATATATGTTAGCATAAAAAGCAGTAATTTCTACTAATTAATATTTGTATCACACACAAAATACAGATATTTTACTCACCTTCAATTATATGGCACTATAATCTGCGCAGAAATGAGGTTTATTATGATACAGGATATGCAGAAGGATTTCGAAATAAAAAAAATAAAAAGGTCTGCCTTCAGAATGAAGGAGCCTCACTCACATCCCTTCCATGAGCTGTTTTATCTTGCCCGTGGAGAATGTACAGCTTTCTTAAGCCACAATATATATAAGTTCAGTAAGGGCGATATTGTAATCGTACCTGCCGGAACTATTCATAAGACCGATTATACTGGCAGGGGAATCAATGAACGTATTGTTATAAGCTTTAAAACACCCGTTACTGACTGGTTAAGAGGTGTTGTTGGAACTGATATTGTTTCAGAGGTTATGCAGACCGGCGTTATCACTATACCAGAGAAAAGAAGAGATTACATAGAAAAGCTTCTTGATAAACTTATATTTGAAAATGAAGGTCAGGATCCACTATCTCCCGGCTTTGTAAGTGTTGCACTAGCTGAGCTTATACTCTTTATTGCCCGGTGCAAGAAGTATGAAGAGAATGTTATAAAGGAAATCGACGTGGACAACCAGATTATGCAGGAGGTTGCCACTTATATTTATAATCACTACAATGAAAAGCTTGTTTTAGAAGACATGGCTAAGCAGTTCAACCTGAGCCGCTCCTACCTGTCTAAGAAATTCAAAAGTGTTACAGGCTTTGGTTTCAAGGAATACATTATAAATGTGCGCATAAAGCATGCCTGCGAGCTTCTTCTTAATACGAATAAGTCAATAACAACTATTGCCTTTGAATGTGGTTTTAATGATAGCAACTACTTTGGTGATGCCTTCAGACGTACTAAAGGAATGTCTCCTAACAAGTATAGAAAAAACCAGGAGAACATATAAGCTTATGAGTTATTTATCCTCATTAAGCTGCATTTTATAGTTAATTATCCACAATATGTTCCGATATAATCTATATAGAGTAAGCAGCCACGGATGGCTTATTACCCGATTATTACATATCCTGACCGCTTATTACAGGTCAGAAGCACGTAAAACAACAGGCTTGCTGTCATAGCGCACCTGACACCAGCCCATTATAGTTAATTATGTTGTGCGCAGAAATGGAGTTTAATATGGAATTAAACGGAGTTAATTCTTATTACACAGGCTATGAAACAGCCTCTGACAGAAAGTCTTCAGCTAAAGCTGCCAGCACAGCAGTATCTAAGAATAGTGATGTTGCTGCAACATATGAGGCTTCAGGCACTTCTGCAAAGACTGATACTTCTTCAGTTAAAAGCAAAGCTGCTAACCCAGCACTTGTAGCACAGCTTAAGGCTGATGCTAATAATCGTCTAAGCCAGTTACAGTCACTTGTAACTACTATGTTCAAGAAGCAGGGTATTGCTATAGGAACTGCTGATGATATGTGGAAGATTCTTGCCAATGGCAATTTCACAGCGGATGCCGATACTATCGCCAAGGCAAAGGAAGATATATCTGAGGATGGCTACTGGGGTGTTAAACAGACCTCTGAACGAATCTTTGATTTCGCACAGGCTCTTGCCGGTGACGACGAAGAGAAAATGAAAACCATGAAGGCTGCCGTTGAAAAGGGCTTCAAGGAAGCTACCAAAACCTGGGGCAGAGAGCTTCCAGATATATCTAAGAACACTTATAATGCAGTTATGGAAAAGTTTGATAATTATTTTAATTCCAAGAATAACAGTTCAGCTAATGCATAACATTTAAGCTGCTACAACAGGGTTTACACAGGCTTATATAGAGTCTGTATTCCTGTTGTGGCAGCTTTTTTATTCAGGTTATTTCAGGAGGGCATCCCCTCTTTTATAAGCAGCAGCTTTATTCCTGCTGGAACACTATCACTATCTGATAATCTCTGCACCTGTGCATTAGTCTGTCTTACTGCCTCACAGGTAGTATTGTATTTCTTAGCTATATCCCACAGACTGCTTTCCCCATCAGATATATAGCCTACCATTGATGGAAGTGAGGCATAATATTCTGAATCGCCAGGTGTATATCCACACTCCTCTATTGTAGATATTTTTACTGGTTCAAAGCATATTGCATCAAGTGCTACCACAGCCTTAACCTCTATTCCCTGACTGCTGTTCATAGCTGCTGTAAGCTGCTCTATACAAGGTCTTACCACATACTCTATATTATCCTTATCATAATCCTTTATGGCTACTGTACCCGTATATGGGATAACTGAATTAACACTTCCAACAGGTGAATTATCATCAGCAGTTATATAACATACATTTGCAATAACTGCCCCTGATACTGCTATGCCATCCTCCACATATTCATAATCGTCTATCTGTACTCTTGCCGTTACATTAATTATCTGCATAGGATTAATATAATCAGCAAGCTTTATATTATCAGACACCCTGCACTTTGTATTATTTCTTACAAGCAGCCTCTTAAGCTGTACCTCTGACCTCTTTAACTCCATAGAACTTCCCGGAACATACACATCCGATAATGCCGTTTTTTTACAATCCTTGTATGACCTGATATCCATATCAAGCACTGCCTCAATAGCTATTTCTCTATTAGCGCCATCGTAATCTGGTCTTATTTCAACATTCCTGCCTGTCATGGTAAAGCCTACATAGCATACACTATCAGGCTCTGCGCCACTCACATCCAGCACTCCGGCAAATGGGACTAAAGTTTCATACCATTGTAACAGTTGTCCCTCTTCCTGGCTTATATACATAATAAATACGCTAAGCTCCCCGCTGACATTAAGGCCATCCTCTGTCATACGTGTACTGACATTTCTGACATCTATATCATCCCATATCAGTTCGGATATATCTGCCTTACCGCTAGGCAGTGAAGCTGTTTCCTTTATCCTTAAATTATCACGCATATTAACATCCATCTGTGCATATTCATAATCCCTGTATAATGTCTGTGGCGAACATCCGGTATCTGGTATAAGCTGTGAGGCAATCGCTGTATTACACAACTCCTCGCAGGTAACTGTAATACTTATTATTGCCTTGACGCTGATTTTTCTTGAATTAATTGATTTAATTGTAAGATCCTCTATATTTGCCTTACACGTAACCTCCGTATCTGTAGCATCCTCCGACAGATTAACATTTTCCAGAAAATGCAGGCTTCCCTCCAGCTTCACAGGAAGATATTGCTGCTGTGCCTGCCCCTTTCCTATATATAAAAGAGCATATTTAAGATTTCCCTCCACCTGTGCCTTATCCTGATTGACACGTACACCATCCAGCACAGCCATGCCAAAGTCCTTTACTATACTGTCTATATCCGGCTTACTATCTGGTACATTATAATCGTCATCCAATGTTATCTGAGATGTATTTGAGCATTTAATTATGTATTGATGAATATTGTCATACTTAAGCTCCAACCTGTTAACCTCCTGATATTAATAGTTGCCTGCATCCGCTGATTCCCTATATAAGCTGCCTGCTTATATTAACTGCCTGCTTATATTAACTACCTCCTTATTAAACCTCGTGTAACTTCCAAAAATGCTTATTTTTCGTAGTTTTTAGTATATTCTCTGATACACATCAGTTCTTTATGTATATTATGCTTTACAACTTATTAATATTCCTTTTTCTTTATTACTGGTTCTAACTGCTTGGTTTTAAATGCTTGTTTTTACATACGGAATACTACTGCCTCATCTCTTTTCTCATACTTAAGCACTATGTATGGTGTTGTTGCAGCTTCATTGACAGCTTCATTCTGTGCAGGTCCAACAAGCGTAAAATCTGCATATATTGTATCTGCACTTTTATAAACAGCATTAACCTTTATACTATACCCCGATGTATCCTTAGTTCCAAAGCCAGCAACAACATAGGTATAATCCTTTGTGGTATATGTCAATCTTAATGTATTATTCTTCTTATTATCTATCAGTTTCTTAAGCTCTGAGGGTATATCCTCATTTTCCACAACTGTATACTCTATTTCGGTATGTTCTCCTGATGTATTCTCACTACACGCAGTCATGGTCATTAAGCTAAGGCATATGACACATATTGCTGCTGGCAACAGATAAATATATCTTAATCGTGACATAAAAGAAATCCCCTTATTAATAAGACTAATAACATCTTATTAACAAGGGGATTAGTTTATTCATAGGATTGTATCAGGTACACTATTAATTCTGTTATTACTCAGCTACATATCCTTTACTCTTAATAACAGCTATAACCTGGTCAACATACTTTTCACATTCATCATGTGTACCAGCCTCAACCATAACTCTTATAACTGGCTCTGTTCCACTTTCTCTTACAAGTATTCTTCCATTCTCACCCAATGCTTCTGCTACTGCGGCTACTGCTGCCTTAACATCCACATCATTCTGTGCAGTTGGCTTATCATATACACGCACATTCTTAAGCACCTGTGGATATATGTGAAGAGGTGCGGCAAGCTGTGCAAGTGACTTCTTCTTTGCAATCATAGCTTCCATCATCTTAAGTGCTGTTATGATACCATCACCAGTTGTTGCATACTTGCTGAATATAATATGTCCTGACTGTTCTCCGCCAAGACGGTAGCCATTATTAGACATACACTCATATACATACTTATCGCCAACCTTAGTCTTTTCATAATCAATGCCTGCTGCATCGAAGGCCTTATAAAGACCAAAGTTAGACATAACAGTTGTTACAACTGTGTTATCTATAAGCTTTCCTCTCTCCTTCATATAGCATCCATATATATAAAGGATATGATCGCCTGTTATCACATCACCGTTCTCATCTACACACAGGCATCTGTCGGCATCGCCATCAAAAGCAAAGCCCGCATCAAGATGCTCTCTCTTTACAAGATCACACAAGCCTTCAATATGTGTAGAACCACAGTTTGCATTGATATTCGTTCCATCAGGATTAGCATTGATAACATAAGTCTTTGCACCAAGCGCATCAAAAACTGCCTTTGCAAGTGTCCAGGCACTTCCGTTAGATGCATCAAGACCTATTCTCATTCCCTTAAAGGAATATATTGCAAGACTCATAAGATAACCCATATACCTGTTACGTCCTGCAGTATGATCAACTGTACAGCCTATCTGTTCCTTGGTAGCATATGGAATGTCACCCATTTCGCCATCAAGATACTTCTCTATCTCATCAATAACATCCTCTCTCATCTTTTCGCCCTTGCTGTTGATGAGCTTAATACCATTATCATAGAAAGGATTATGGCTTGCTGATATCATAATACCACAATCAAAATCCTCTGTTCTTGTCACATATGCAACGCTTGGTGTTGTTGTTACGTGAAGAAGATAAACATCTGCACCTGAGGCTGTAAGACCAGCAACAAGTGAGTATTCAAACATATAACTGCTTCTTCTTGTATCCTTACCGATTACAATCTTAGCCTTTCCGTTTTCCTTTTCCTTACCGTAAAACCATCCTAAGAATCTACCAACCTTGAATGCGTGGTCTACTGTCAATGTAACGTTAGCCTCACCACGGAAACCATCTGTACCAAAATACTTTCCCATTACTCTGCCATCATCCTCTCTGTTGACCAGATCTCAACCTCATACTTATTAGCCTTGTTATATCTCTTTC
This sequence comes from uncultured Lachnospira sp., assembly GCA_934358235.1. Classification (GTDB taxonomy): domain Bacteria; phylum Bacillota; class Clostridia; order Lachnospirales; family Lachnospiraceae; genus Lachnospira. The sequence continues at coordinate 3,397 of CAKRKK010000023.1, read as the reverse complement.
TAAGATCCTTAAGCTGTTTAAGATATTCAAGTGTAACCTTTCCTGAAAGCTTTGACTCACCCTCTGTTCTTTGCTGGAACTTATATGGTATCTCCACAACCTTCTTATAAGAGCCCATAGCAAGAACCTCTACCATAATCTTCCATCCGATAGGCTGAAGATCAGCGTTCTTAATAACCTCACGTCTGAACATAAAAAGTCCGCTTGTAGGATCTGAAATCTGTCTTAAGCATGGAAGCATCCACTGACCTATCTTACGTGCTGTTCCTGATACGAACTTTCTGTACCAGTTAAGTCCACCATCATCTCCACCTGGTATAAGACGGCTAGGTATACAGAAATCTGCTCCACTCTCCATAGCCTTATACATATACTTAAGTACTACTGGTGGATGCTGAAGATCGGCATCCATACATGCCATATATTCTCCCTTAGCAAGCTCAAAGCCCTTAAGAACTGCTGTCGCAAGACCTGTTTCACCTGTTCTATGCTCCATTCTTACCTGTGGAAACTCCTTTGCAACCTCCATAATAATCTCTGGAGTATTATCCTTACTATCATCTACGAATAATATTTCGTAATCAATTCCTTTAAGTGCATCATTTATCTGTGTCACCAGATTTCTAATATTCTTCCCTTCATTAAATGTAGGTACAACTACTGATAACATAATTTTCTCCTTTTGAATATATAACTTTTACTGTAAAACTCTCCGATATCAGGCAGGCCTGTCATCTTATTTACATAATGCTTCTGTTAAATCAGTTCTAAAAAACGTGTTAATTATAATACCTTTATGTAAAGTTAGCAAGTATTTTCACAAAGTATACACAACACCTACACAACAGGTTCACATAACAGCTATATGCAATCACCGTTAACACGTAATAATCACCTCAACTACACACGCCTCTACATAAGAAGTCCATCCCAGAAATACCATGCTGCTATGCACACAAGCTCAACAAATGCCAGCAGCACTATAATAATCACTACCCTGACACGTTTCATCCTAAGCATTAATTCTGCAATCCCTATGTATACAACAAAGGAACCTATAATAAATCTCAATGTACTCATAACACTTGAGGTCAGAGGAACAAGAAGCGCTGCTATTCCAAACATTCCTAGTGCGTAATGCTTCCTTACAATCATAATCACATATAACAATAAGGCATACACACACAACCATCCAAGTATGATGCCATTAAGCTGCTTAACATCAGACATTGCTCCAAGCTGTCCTGTACAGGACTTAAACAGCACACCTATGACCGGAAACAGCTTTTGTGTTCTCCACGCCTTCTGTACGTGATAAAACGCCCAGGCATCCTTGCAGAAGCTGTTTAAAAACATCATATATGCAAATATTCCAAGCGGACATAACGCCAATGAGAGCAGCTTTCTGGCATCCATTATTACCTCTTTTATAAGGCTGCCTAAAGACCTTATTAATCTGCCAGCTTCTATCTCCTGCCTCCTGTATACATCAACATACATATCTGTAATCAACACTATAATAAGCGTGCAGCCTACAATTCTTGTGCCGCTGGCCAATGCAGAAAAAAGACCTGCTGCCAGATAATTCTTTTTTTTAGTATTATAAAAGCACAGCACCACACACATTGTAAACATTGCCTCTGTATACATTGCGCTGTAATATACTGCGCCAGGACCTGCGAGCATAAGAAATATTATTATATTTTCTATATCACACCTGTTATATTTCTTTACATCAAGCTCAAGACACGCAAAACTGACCGCATAGTATACAGCTATTATTATGCATACATTAGATACAAGCATCCCTATGGCATATGTGTCAATACAGCCTCCTGTAATCATCCTGATGCCTGCACATACCATAGGATATAATGGAAAGAAGGCCCAGTTTGCCATTCCATTTGCACGCGGAGGCTTATACCCTGACTCTGCTATTTCCTTATACCACTCTGCATCCCACGGATTCATATAATACAACAGGTCGTGTGGCGTATCAGCCAGCATATTCATAACCGGAACCAGCACCAGCATTATAAGCCTTGATAACAGCCACACTGACATAATCTTTGTTATTAATCTGAATTTCTCATTATTATTATAGTATCTAACTAATACTGAAAACATTTATATCCCCAATACGTATCTTATATTGACTACAACACTTGCAATAAGTGGTATTGCAAACATCACAACCGCAAGCACTGCTATAATAAGCATATATATGCCTCCTGCACACGCCTGCATCCATTCTGGTATTGTTATCCTCTTATAATGATTAACTATCATAAGTGCAATCATCGTTATAAGCACCAGTACTGATATAAGAAGTCCTTTATCCTTAGAAGCCGGCTTGAATGTAAACACTATCTCATTACTGCCCTCAGCAATAGCCACTCCTGTAAACATTCCGGCAATATCCTTGGTTTCACATTCCTTTCCGTTAACTGTTACTGTCCAGTTATCGCTCTTTATAACTGGAACTATTGCGTAATTATCAGTCTGGCTTCCATTAACCTTTACTGTGACCGAATTATTAGTATATGACACCTCACTCTGCTTATGTGCATAGCTTTCACATAATGCATCCAGCTTATCAAGATCAATTCCCCCCATAGTGAATGCATACTTACCGAGTGAAACATCCCCGTTCTTATCCAGAGGTCTTGCATAATCAAGCTCTACCTCTACATCTTCATCCCTGAAGGTGCCTATATATATAAGACCATTATTATAATCGGTTGTATAATACTTATTGTTTACATTGCCGATTGTAGGTATATCTATCTGTTTACCATTAACCTTTATTGTAAGGCTTCTGAACATATCTGAAACATTGGCATCTGATGTACCTATATTAACATCTGCAACACTTATGTATACAGCCTTGTTACCTGATATTGTATCCTTATAGGTCTGTGTAACGTGGGTTGTCTGTGTTGTCTTTACAGCCGTTGTGTTATCTGACTCCTGATTTATAGCCTGAACCTGACTGTCACTCACGTTATATACCGATGAACCTGCAAGCCTTCCATACTCTGTTACAAGTGCCTCTGAATCACCACTTAAGGCACTATACATAAGGTTATGAAGATATATCCAGTCCTTAGTTGTGGTATTCCATCTGTAATCATCCTCTGACTGTTCACCTGATGTAACAGCATTAAGCTTTGTAAAGTCTTTATTAAAATCTATTGAAGCTATATTGCTTCCTGTAACCATTGCAAAAGGAAGCTGGTAATTTGCCTTATATAAGGAATACTTATTATCGCCTGTTCCCTCTTTTTCCAATGTATACAAGGATTCATCCAGTTCATTGATATTAACGGCCTCTGTTACATGTATAAGTGCGTCAGAGAATACTGTTCCACCTGAATCCAGTGCCCAGAGAAAATAC
>CAKRKK010000022.1 GCA_934358235.1 uncultured Lachnospira sp. | reverse complement strand
GTTTTTTTAACGAAAAAAGGGTTTTTTTGCGGCATAATATAGAGTATCATTATAGAATAAGTGTCCACAATAACCGAAGCATTTCTATTTGCGAATCTGGCTTTTTATCTGGGACACACACAACATTATCAGATGTAAGGAGATATATATGCATACTGACGGCAATCAGTCCTGCCACACGCAGGACATTAATAACAACTTGGACAACAGCAATAACAATAATAATAATAACAATAATAATAATAACAATAATAACAACAACAATAATAATAATTGCAATAATAATAGCAACTGTAATAACAGCAATAACAGAAAACGCAGTAATATAGATGAGCCGGTAGGGCGCAACCGTTTTCAGCCAAACAGCAGATACTTTACCATCATGATATATGGTCTTGCCTTTGTTCTTGGAACTATTCTGCTCGTAAGAATAGTGGGAAGCTTTAACAATACTGTTAATCTTGTAGGGCAGGGCATGCAGGTTATTGCACCATTTCTTGTCGGTGCATTCATAGCCTTTGTCCTATACCCACTTGTAAGCTTCTTTTACCGCAGGCTCTTTAAGGAGGTATGCCATATAAAGTCGGACAAGCTGGCAAAGTGGCTATCCATACTTATGACCTATGTAATAGCTATTGGTGCTGTTTCCATACTTATGGTATTCATTCTTCCACAGTTATATACAAGCATGACCGATATTGTTGAAAAGCTGCCTGTATGGTATAACAATTTAACAGTATTTATTGATAACTTTGAGAACAACCACGCTAATCTTGGATTTATAGATTACAATATTATCAACGAACAGCTTACGTCCTTATATCCTAAGGTACTGTCCTATCTGACAGACACACTGGCTAATCTTGTGCCTTATGTGGTAAACACTTCTATGGCCATTGTCAAGGGACTAATAAACCTTATCATAGCAATTATGGTATCTATATATATGATTTCTGACCACAAGAACATATTTTACCAGTTCAAAAGACTGCTCTATGCAATATTTCCTAAGCAGGGAGCTGATACCGCAAGAAGCATATGCCGCGAAAGCACCAATATATTCTTAAAGTTTATGTATGGAAAGGCTCTTGATTCTCTTATAATAGGAATCATCTGTTTTATATGCATGAATATATTCAAGTTTCCATATACTGTGCTCATCAGCGTAATCGTTGGCATAACTAATATGATTCCTTACTTTGGTCCATATATCGGCGGCGTTCTTGGTGGTATAATAATTGTCATCGTGAATCCTATACAGGTCATATTCTTTGCAATTATGATTCTTATTATACAGCAGTTCGACGGGCTCTTTCTTGGACCTAAGATTCTTGGCGACAGCACCGGCTTAAAGCCGCTATGGGTTATATTTGCTATTATTGTAGGTGGAGCTATGTTTGGCGTTCTTGGTATGTTTCTGGGTGTTCCTACTATGGCTGTTATATGCTATATACTTAACATTGTCATTGAACACTTTCTTAAGAAGCGTAACATAACCGTAAAGCCTTATGATTCACCTGATGAGATGTAGCCTGTACCTTTTACTTACAGTTAATTATATGATATATCTCATTCCAGGAATGTACGAAACGAACTAACCGTTTGTTCCAGCATTTATGGTAATATAAGAACTCATTGATTCTGTTTAACAGACAACATCTGTTACAACGCATGCTAACACCCCCACAGTAATATAACAGCTTTCTTATTCCTATAAGCTATTATATTCCTATGGGGGTGTTTATGTTACAATATATTACTTTCTGTCTGCGATAAGCTTACATATTGGATTGCCCATTTCTGAAAACTTCTTCTCATACTCTGTCATCACATTACCTTCGTTAAGACGTTCATCCTTATGCAGATCATAAGTACACTCTTTTAGTGTCCAGCCTGCTTCTCCTACCTCCTCAACTGAGAAGTCAAACAATGCCCTGTTATCTGTCTTGAATTCTACTCTTCCAGTTTTCTTTAACAGCTTGTCATATCTTGAAAAGAACTGTCTTGAGGTTAATCTTCTCTTAGCGTGTCTGTCCTTAGGCCATGGATCAGAGAAGTTAAGATATATTCTATCCACCTCATTTTCACCAAATACTTCGTTTATATTCTCTGCATCCATACGGATAAATCTAAGGTTAGGCAGTTGAAGTTCATCCTGCTTCTCTACCGCTCTTAAAAGAACACTTGAATATTTCTCTATCCCTACATAATTAATATCCGGATTATTCGCTGCAAGTGTAGTTATGAACACGCCCTTTCCCATACCTATCTCTATATGTATTGGATTGCTGTTGCCAAACACTTCCTCCCATGTTCCCTTCATTCCCTGTGGCTCTGTGAATACATAAGCATTCTCAAGCATTACCTCTCTGGCTCCCGGTACATTTCTTAAACGCATATTTCCTCCATTCCAGGTTATCCTTGTAAAAATGTATCTGGATATTGCATTAATCTGCTCCTATACATTATATTTACCTGTATAATTATTCTTATATTTTTTATGAATTATGTGTCCAGAGTGATTCCCTGCAGACAACATACAAAAGAACGCTGTATGACTCTTACACATACCTCATACTTTAATAATCATACTATAATACTGCAAAAAGTCAAAATCTAAATAACTAATTACAATATTAAATTACAATATTAAATTTAATTCTGTATTTAATAAAGAGTTATTATGTGTTATATTAATTGTGTATGTATATCTGATTAGAAATGGAGCTTTAACTATGTTTAATTCATTTAAAAAATATATTAAAAGGACTATAAGTTCTTTAACAACCTTAACTATAATAGCCGTCACCGTATTATCAGCCACAGCACCGGTTTCTGCTGCAACGGTTTCTTCCTCCTCTGGAACAAACCGCAGCTCTGATAAAACGGTATGGCCCGATGCCCCTTCTATAACCTGCGAAAGTGCTATTCTTATAGATGCCGATACCGGCTCGATACTTTACGAAAAGGATTCCCACCGTAAATGCTATCCTGCATCTACAACAAAGATATTAACAGGACTTCTTACGATAGAGAATTGCAATCTTAGTGACACTATGACTTTCTCTCCTAAGGCTGCCGGCTCTATCAATCCTTATGAGGATGCCAATCTTAGCATGAAGGCAGGCGAACAGATTACAGTTGAACAGGGCTTATATGGCCTGTTATTATACTCTGCTAACGAAATTGCCTACGCTCTTGGTGAGCAGGTTGCAGGTTCAATAGATGCCTTTGTTGACATGATGAATAACAAGGCTAAAGAGCTCGGTGCGATTAATACACATTTTGCCAATGCAAGTGGCCTTTACAATCCAAACCACTATACAACTGCCTATGATATGGCTATGATTGCAAGAGGCTGTTATAACAACGCTTCCTTTGTAGGTATAGACTCAACCGCAGCTTCGTACACAATACCAGCAACTAATATGTCTGCTCAAAGAACTATCAAGCACAGACATAAAATGCTTAAGGGACGTGAATTCTACTACGAATACTGTAAGGGTGGTAAAACCGGATTTACTGATGAATCCTTATTTACCCTTGTAACCTTTGCAGAAAAAGATGGAATGAGATTAATATGTGTTGTATTTAGGTCGCCTGACGATACAACACGTTATACTGATACAAGAACCTTATTTGACTGGGGCTTTAGCAACTTTAAGAAGTCTACAACCTCAGACTCTAAGGTAAGCTCATTATTCTCAACTGACAATTATTATTCATCTGATGTTTTCAATAAAACCAGACTTGGCTTTAACTTAAGTGCTTCGTTTATCACTATTCCAAACAACGGCTCAACATCTGATGTAACTATGCAGCTTAACAAGGACTATGACATAACTAACTCTGACAATAAACTGACTGCCAGACTTAATTATCAATATGGGGATAATACTGTTGGTTCTACTACCTTATCCATCTCCTCAGGTAATGCGGTAAAGGACAGCCAGCTTCCATATCTTAGCAATGAGGTAACAGAAACAAAGCTTTCTCCTAAGAAATGTCTTAAGATAAATATATGGGTAATAGTTGGAATAGTAGCAGTAATTCTTATTATTATAACAATAATTAACAATAATACTTTATCAAAGAACAGACGCCATCACTACTCAAGAAGAAAGCTAAGCTTCTGATTCCTGTATCAGCAGCTTGTCCACCTTTAATACCGACACCCAAGGCTGTCAGCTATGCATAAAAACTAAAGCCAGACCGGGATTAATTCCCAGTCTGGCTTTTATAATTCTTATCAGCATATCATACCTTATAGCCTCTGTTTCCTAAGGTATCACTAGCTGTTTCATTGGCTCCATACCTTGAATAGGTAAGTCCTGAATACACCTTTTCTGTATTCTTCATAAGCGGCTCGGAAGTATCCTGCCTGCTGACCTCAAGAAACGAAGTCCTCAGCTTTTCAAGCATTCCTATAAGCTTATTGATACTCTCATAATCTACTGTTGCCTGTGCACTTATAATTGACCTCTTAATATAGCCATATATCTGATATAAAGGCAATGACACCTCATACTTCATATCAAGCCCTGTAATGAGCTGGTCTATCCCTCTCATAGCCATATGAAGGCTTTCTTTATATTCTTTAACAGCCTGGCTGTTTACTGCAGTTTTCATATAATCCAGTATAATATCATAAGTTATAACAACTAACTGTGATCTTGTAGCCTGTGATATTCTATACGAATATGTCTTAATTGAATCATTATCCATATAACTTATTCCTCATTCCTGCCCGTATCAGTTACTTCTGAAGAAGCTGTAACACCTCAGATGGTCTTTGATTAGCCTGTGAAAGTATAGATGTGGCAGCCTGTGTAAGTACAGTCTGTGATGTATATTCTGTCATCTCTTCTGCCATATCTGTATCTATCTTTGCTGATAATGCTTTGTTTATATTCTCATCAGATACATCAAGATTATTAGTAGTATGCTCAAATCTGTTTTCATATGCACCTATCTTGGAACGTACTGAATTAACGTAATTGATAGCTGTATCCACGCTTGATATAGCAAGCTGTGCTGTATAGCCTGTCATTACATTGATAGTGTCTGTTCCTATCGTATATGATGTTATAGGTGGAATATCAAGAATTATAACCTGATTCTCATTAGCTCCTACGTGTATGCTCATAGTACCAACATCTGTAACCTCCTGGTTAATATCTGTTGCTGTACCACCTGCTGCTAAGGATTTTCCGCTCTGCTTTGAATTTATTGTATCATCAAAGGTTGTTCCTGCAACATTTCCAGGTATATCCATCACGAACTCTTTATTATTAACATCCTTAATTGTTATCTTTGTTCCATTGCTTGAAATAACAGCTGAATCTTCAAAGCCTACTCTGTTTCCAGTTTCGTTACCATTGGCATCCTTTTCCTTCGCGAATTCAGCAACTACATCGCTTCCCTCTGCGTGTATACCAACGCCGTCTCCGTCAGCATCATAAGCCTCTGTTATTCCAAGAAGTCCTGCAAGCTCCTCATTATCACATACTATATCAAGCTTCTGATTTCTTCCGTACTGCTCTGTCATTATAACAAGCCTGCTGCCGGCATACGAGGTTACAGGTGTATAGCCTGCATACTCTGTTCCATTCGCCTTAGTATCATTCGTTGTATCTGTTATTGCAAATGCCTTTCCACCTGTAAGACCTATTCCTGTTATAATACTGTCCATAACATTATCAAGAGAATCTCCCTCCTCTATCTTAATGCTATATCCATTAACTGAAATAGTTCCTGCCTGGTCCTTAGTAATGGTTGCTGTTGCAGACATATTAATCTGTCCACCTGCTATTATAGCCTGTCTTGCATCCTGTGTTATCGTAACTCCATATATACCTGCTGTGAAGCCATCTGATATAGAAAGCTGGTTAACCCCCTGACAATCTGAATATACTCTCCTTGAAAGATTACCATTAATAAGCGGCTGTGTATTGAATTCTGTCTGATTAGATATTCTGTCTATCTCCTCATTGATATTATTAATCTCCTGCTGTATAGCCGAACGCTCATCATCTGAGTTAACATCATTAGCAGCCTGTACTGTAAGCTCCTTAAGACGCGTGAGCATTGACTGTATCTCTACAATTGCACCCTCCGCTGTATTAAGCACCGAAATACCATCTGTTGTATTGTTCTTAGCCTGCTCAAGACCTCTTAACTGAATTCTCATCTTTTCAGATATCGCACAGCCCGCTGGATCATCTGCTGAGCTGTTAATCTTATATCCAGAAGATAACTTCTGAATAGAATTCGACAATGCATTCTGTGACTTCTGCAATGCATTGTTTGATATAATAGCTGATATATTAGTATTAATTCTCATATTTCTATATTCTCCATTCCTGTCATAATTACACTTCTTTGCAGTCCCTGCTGGCTGCACCCATATAACTTATATCGGATATTATTAATATTTCTTTACTTTTTACTTTCCAAAGAATACGCCTGTAACAGCCTGTGCTATCCTGTAAAGCTTATCAGATGGAACCTCTTTGTCTGAATCCTCATATGTGACATAATTAACAGCATCAACCTTTACTGTATCAAGCTTTACATCATCTATACCATAATCGCTTCTAAGGATTTCCCTAAGCTTATCAAGCTCCTTGTCTATACCATCTGCCTTCTTGGCCTCGCTAGTACTTTCCTGCTTTACATACAAAGCTATGGCATCCTTTGTAACCTTAGCCTCGATAGCTATATCTCCATACTGCTGCGTATTCATTCTTACTGATATCTTTCCTTTATCCTCACTATCTGTATGGAAAGTAAGATTAATAAGTCCTGCCTTTCCATTCTTCACATAAGGAATACGATAGTCATTCTTTCTTGCAAGCCCGCTTATATACCTTATCTGTCTGTTGCTTATTCTTAATTCCTCAAATGCTTCATAGGCTGTTATATCTTCTTTCGTATCTGTAAGTGAACTCTTTATTGCTTCCTCAAGCTTATCAGAAACAGTTTCCTCAAGCTCTGTATACATTGCCATAAGCTTCTCTCTTCCTGACAATACATCAGCAAGCTTTTCCCTGCTGTCTATTAGTGCAGAACTGTTATTATTACTGGTATTGCCAGAATTATCAGCTTCACCATATTCCTGTTCTCCTGATGCATCCGTTGTGCCAGCTCCCCCAAAAAGCTTCTTATATGCCTTAAGCTCACCGCTTAAAAGAAGCTCAGAAACAGCATTCGTATTACCTATATTTACATCTGCCTCTGCCCTTCTTAGTTCCCTGGTGACCTCTTCATCTGCCTTAACTGCCATTCTGGTGATTTCCTGTATATAACTGTTGTCTAGCTCTCTTTCCAGTTGTTCATCATAATTATCTGATAGACTCTCTGTAAAATATTCTACGTTCTGGCTTTCTATTGGCATATTCATGTCCGATTTTTTCAAAGTATTAGGTGTTATATACTTCTGTGAATCTGCGAACAAAGACTCATAATAGCTTACCTGCTCTTTATCCTCAAGGACACCTGTTGTATCATTAATCTGTACATCCATACCAGCATGCTTACGGCTTGTATATGCACTTATAAGATTCCCCATAGTTATATCTTTTCCCTGCTCCATAAGTGCTCCGGCACATACACCTGCATCTCTTACAAATATATTCATCATCTGATATATTCCAATAAACTGCTGCTTCTTTGTTTCGCTGATTCCGCCTGTTTTCTCAAGCTTATAAAGAAATCTTGAATACTTTTCCTCGTTATCCTTAGTAGCTCCCTGATTCAGCCTGCTCAGATAATCATTAACAGTCCATATATCTGTATCCATAGGATTAATACCATCATCAAGCATTCTTATGACTGTTTCCGGTTTCATATTATCAACCAGACTATTGAGTGTAGAGTATATTTTCCCCGCCTTATTCACAGCTTCCTTTGTTATATCTATATTATTAGCTGCTAATAACCTTATAACAGCTCTGTTCTCTTTAGTATTCTCAAGCCTTAGCTCCTCGATAATCTGGCTTGCGCTATTATCAACTGCCTTAGCTAAGGAATCCTTAAGATCTGTCCTTACCTGTGTTCCCACATTCTTATATGTATCTATTGCTTTAGAATATCTGTTTCTTAAGCTGTTAGCCACATTTGATACCATGGCTATATTAAGCTTGTATGGATCACTATTCATAAGCTTTTCATACATCTGTGCCGGTGCTATCTCTATATCATAAAGAGCTTTTCTTACCTCAAGCACATTATTATACATCTGCATATTTCCTGCATAAGTCAGGCTCTTAGACTCCATAGTCTTCAGCTTTTCAGTAAGCTCCTCAAGTGGTGTATACATAAGTGATATATTATTCTTTTCTAGTGCAATACCTGAACCTGCTGTTAAAAGAAGCCTTGCTTCAGTAAGAGTATTATAAGCTTTATCCAGCTTATACTGATATTCTTTGGTATCTTCATTAATACTCTGTTCTGTCTGTGCTGCATATTGTGCATCTTCTGTGTCTGACATATATGACATAACTGTATTAACCGATACATCTGTATCTACAGACATTGCCTGCTGGCTCTGTAATTCTGCGCTATTCGCACCCCAGCCAGCCTGCATGACCATCTTAAGACTTGCTATTGTAAATGACCTTCCAGACGATATAACATTAACAATATCGTCATAGCTTGCCTGTGCAATCGTTACTATTGCCGATTTAACATTCTCCCATATAGAGGAATCATTAGTAAGTGGTGTCTTTGCTGCGGCTTCCCCTATTGCCATCTGGTCTGCTATTTTATCAAGCACCCGGCTTTGCCCTTCTTCACCTCCAAGGTCATTTAATTCAAGTGAATCAAGCATTGCCTTATACTTAAGATTCTTTTCTGTAACCGGAAGATTATTGTTAATAAGCCCCTTTGCATTATTAAGACTTTCAGCATCAACCTCCAGACCAGCCTTCTTAACTACCGCTTCTATCTGCGTTCTCATATCCTCGAATTCCTTATATGTTATCTGATAGCCGCCTGCCTTAGAAAGGTCTGATACTGAACCTTCTGCCTTATATATTCCCTCTATTGTAGGCTCTATATCATTGGCTATCATATAATACTTGGCATTCTCAGAAAGCTCACCTATACCTGCTGCCATATCAAGTGCTGACTGTGCCTGTTTTAATGAGTCCTCATCTATTCCTGCGCCTGCATTACTAAGTCTTTCTACAACATCTGCCGACACACCTGCACTTCCTGCCACCTTTTTGATTGCACTCTTACTTACTCCTGTACCATATGCAACATAATCGTCAGAATGTATAGCAAGCTCTATTCTTATCTTATCTATAATAGATACCATTTCCTCCGGTGAAGAATCCATTATATTAAAGCCCTCTCCTTGTATATCAACAGACTCCATTCCGGAAAGCTTCTTAACAAGTGCTTTAAAGCTTATCTTGGCCGACTGTGCCGAGTTCATAAGCTGCTCCTTAACATCCTCGGCCTCCTTAAGAAGTGACTCATATGTATTGTCCTTTAATCTGGAATTATCTTCTCCTCCCGATATGACAACTCCACCATATGCACCTATCCCCTGTGCCCTTGCTGAATGATTCTCTTTATAATTAATGGATACTCCTGAATCCACTTCATCCTTTATATTATTCGCTTTATTAAAATCTCCTGCGTATATTGAAACCGACATATATCTGTTATTCAACCTCCATCGCCATATTCGTTTAGCTGACTATAAACCACATATTATATAGCATAATATATTTCGGAATAAATGCTGTGAAATATTACATAAACAATATGAAGCAATATATAAAAAAGGAATACCACACTAATACCTAGTGCAGTATCCCCTTTCATATAAGCTGTTAGTTCAGCCTTGTAGGCTTATGAGCCTTCACATCACCATTAAATTCATAAACAGCTATTCCGTATCTATGTAAATCTATAAGAAGTGATTCCTTATAGCCATCACATTCTCCATAGGCACTTGTTAGTGTCTTCTTCTGATTGTTCATATCATCACCAAGCACAAGCTTATACTTACCCTTTACAGGAACACCCACGCGGTAGTTCATACGCTCAACCGGAGTAAAGTTAAGTACGAATAAAAGATGCTTTTTCTTATCAGGACTTATTCTTATGAAGGATAATACGCTGTTATCCTTATCGTTAGCATTAATCCAACGGAAGCCCTCAGTACTGTAATCAGTTTGATATAAGCACTTATATCTTTTGTTGAGCATCAGACAATGCTTTGTGAAATCCTTTAATTCCTTGTGTGATTCATCCTCTAACAGATACCAGTCAAGAGCTCTCTTTTCACTCCATTCATTCCATTGTCCGAATTCCTGTCCCATAAATAACAGCTTCTTTCCTGGATGTCCACACATATACGCATATGCCAGCTTAAGATTGGCAAACTTATCTTCCCTGTCTCCAGGCATCTTTCCAAGCATAGAACACTTCAGATGAACAACCTCATCATGTGAAAGCACCAGTATGAAATTCTCACTATAAGCATACATTAAAGAGAAGGTCATCTTTCCATGATTAAACTTTCTAAAGTATGGATCCAGCTTCATATATTCAAGAAAATCATGCATCCAGCCCATATTCCACTTAAATGTGAAGCCCAGACATTCACCATTATCAGGATCTCCACTTACCATAGGCCAGGCTGTTGATTCCTCAGCTATTGTAACTGCCTGTGGAAAACGCTTTCTCATCATACTGTTAAAGTGCTTTAAAAAGCTCATCGCCTCAAGATTGCCATTGCCGCCATACTGGTTAGGCACCCAGTTACCCTCTGTTCTGCCATAATCCAGATATAACATAGATGCAACTGCATCAACTCTTAAACCATCAATGTGAAACTTATCCACCCAGAACATACCATTGGCAATAAGGAAGTTGGACACCTCATTCTTTCCATAATCAAAGACCTTAGTACCCCAGTCAGGATGCTCTCCCTTTCTTGGATCTGCATATTCATAAACACAACTTCCATCAAAGTTAGCAAGTCCATGTGCATCCTTCGGAAAATGCGCCGGTACCCAGTCAAGAATAACAGCTATATTCCTGCTATGCATATAATTGACAAAATACATAAAGTCCTCTGGTGTTCCATATCTGGCTGTCGGAGCATAATAGCCTGTAACCTGATACCCCCATGAACCATCAAAAGGATACTCTGCTATTCCCATAAGCTCTATATGTGTATATCCCATATCGGCTACATAGTCAGCTAAATCCACAGCTATGTCCCTGTAATTCATATAGCCATCCTCTGTACCATCTTCCTGCTTCTTCCACGAACCCAGATGACATTCATATATAGACATAGGTGCCTTTAGATGATTCTCCTTTTTCTTAGCCTCAACCCATGTACTATCTGTCCACTCAAAGCCATTAAGCTCTGTTATAACAGATGCTGTTTCCGGTCTTAGCTGTGCTGCATTGGCATAAGGATCTGCCTTATATATTGCCTCACCATTCTGCGCAATAATCAGATACTTATACATCTGTCCGACTTTAGCACCCTCTATATATAATTCGTATATTCCACCATCAGATACCTTCTTCATATCATAGCCATAGGCCTTCCAGTCGTTAAACTCACCTATAACATACACATCTCTGGCTGCTGGTGCCCAGACTGCAAAATACACACCTGTCTTACCATCCTTCTTAACAACATGTGCACCCATCTTGTTGTAGATTTCATAATGTGTTCCCTGTCCAAAAAGATAGGCATCAAGCTCACTTATGCGCACATCCTTTAAATTCAATACCTCAGCCATATAACTCCGCCCTTCCACTTACTTATATTTTGTTGACATACAAGGTCTTATATTACTGCCTTACACATCAATTCACATACTCATTTGTATAGATGTATTTTATCATAACATTTAATTAAATACTATTAATTTTTTGACAATTGGTCATTTTTTCTTATTTTTTTGCGTTTATTTATTTTGAGTATCTAATTTTTATATCCATCCAATACTTTATAAGAATATACAATTTGAATTTACTGGTATCTGGCACTTGACATCATAAATGCAGGAATTTATCATTACATTAAAAACATTAAGGAGAATAATCATGATTTATTATCTAATAAGTCCCAGCTACATAAATGTAGTCACATTTATCAGCATACTATTCGCATTTGCAGTTACCTGCCTTGCTATATATCTGGGTAAAAATATACTTCCGCGTGATGGTGGAAGAGCATATGCTATTAATGGTTCCAAGTCCGTAGGAAAGCCTCGTGGAGCCGGAATTATATTTATACTGGTTTTTACAATAACCTGTATGATATTTGTTAATCTTACACCTGAGATAATTATATATCTTATACTTGTGCTTGCAGCTATGCTTTCGGGCTATCTTGATGATGCCTCAGCATCTCCATGGGGTGAATTAAAAAAAGGTATAATAGACTTCATTATCGCTGTTATGGCCGCTGTTACATACCTTCACTACAACCCTAATACCTTTGACATTGCTCTTTTTAAGCTCACAGTTACACTTAATCCCATCATATACGGAGTACTGATTGTAATTCTTATATGGGTAAGCATCAATGTAACTAACTGTTCAGATGGTGTTGACGGTTTATGCGGAACTCTTTCTGCCATTACTCTTTCCTCAGCATTTTTGTTGTACAGAGTATTTGATATAGAAAGCTCCTTCAGACACGTAATACTCATTATGATTGTATGTATACTTGGGTATCTGTGGTTTAACGCATCTCCTAGCAAGCTGCTTATGGGTGATGCCGGCTCAAGAGCAATCGGAATATTTATAGCATTTGCTTTCCTTAAGCTGCATTGTCCGCTTTTATTTATTCCACTTGCTATCATACTTATTATTGATGGGGGGCTTGGATTAATCAAAGTTTCTTTCATAAGATTTCTGCACATAAAGCTTATGCAGAATATAAGAACTCCTATTCATGACCATATGAGAAAGAATAAAAGCTGGTCTGATGCACAGGTTGTATTCAGATTTGCCATTATCCAGATAGTTATAGCTGCAGCAGTTATATTTGCAGTTATGTAAGTTATATATAAGATATGTATGTTATATAAGCTATGTATGTATTTTTTTACCAGCCTGTGATTTATTATCACCGGCTGGTATTTTATTAACTAAATATTATTGCAATGTAATAAAAGAGGAATATAACCGTACAGCTTACTTTCTGCTTTCCAGCTTTCTCTTATGCTCCTCCATTCTCTTTCGCCTTCTGTTCTCACGTTCCTTTATCTGCTTATCAATAATCTTATCTACGCCATTATTATCAGTCTGCTTTAATATTCTTACATCAAAGAACTGTCCATTATCACTCTGCTTAACCTTCATTCTGCCCTTAAACAGACCATGCTCCTCACATACAAATACTGAATAATAATTCTTTGAAGTTGTTGAAAACCACTTAATACGTCTTTTCATAGCCTTGTTACATATATAACATCTGCAGGATCTTGCTACTCTGTCCTCCGCAGCCTTATCCCGTGTCTTAAAGCCCTTTGATATATACTTCTCATAAGTTCCAAAGTTCATATATATCTCTTCTTTTCTTGACTGTGGTATCCTGTAATTATCTATACTTTCATATATACTTACCTTATCAAAGTCCATATTGGCAAATATTCTTGCTGTGTATACCGCATCATTAATCGCTGAGTGATATTGCGCATCCTCCTTAAAGCCAAGCTCTTCAATCGCTGTCTTAAGGCTTCTTCTCGTCTTTCCATCCGAATATAATCTGCTATACAGCTTCTGTAAATCATAATACGTGAAAGGAAATGGAAAATGATTCTCTACACCAAAGTAATTCATATTCCTCTGAAACTCTGTTAAATCCGAGCCTCCCCAGGTTATAAACTTACAATCATCACCACACCACTCAAGAAATTCTTTAGCTGCGCTCTTAAAATCCTGTCCTGATTCCAGCTCCTTCGCAGTAATTCCAAGCATTTCCGATACCTTGCCGTGAAGCCTTGTGTATACAACAGGCTTTATTACTCTCTCCCACTTATCTGTTACATTTCTGTCCTCATCAAGCTTAACAGCTCCTATCTGTATAATTTCAAAAGGAATGCCAGCAACCGTATATTCTTTCCCCCTATAGCTCTGGTTCCACTCCAGATCTAACACTATATAATCCATACATATCTCCCTTAACCTATATTGTGATTTTCCCGCTTTCCTTAAGTAATTACCGCTTATTTCTTTCTTTATTTCTTTATTTCTTCCATTTTACCGCGTATTGAAGTAAGGTCTTACAAAAAACTAAGGCTATTATAATACAGTATAATTTCATTTTCAAATTATATTTATAATTCAATATAAATGATAAGGCGGTAATAAATTCACATCATTACCGCCTTATCATTTATACTAATTGTTATTAATAAGCTGATTTACCCAAACTGCTTTAAAAACTGCTTCTTATCGCAAGGTCTGCCAAACAGATACCCCTGCAGATAATCAACCTGTATTTCCTTGAGTCTGTCATGCCATTCTTCTTTTTCTATTCCTTCTATACATATTCTGATGTTTATGCTATGTACCAGTTCAACTAATTTCTTCAGCAATTCATAATCTCTTTCACTGCTCATTGCCTTTGCCGTAAAATCTTTATCGAGCTTCACATAATTGGGATTCATGTTGACAATACAATGAAGATTAGAATAGCCTGTACCAAAGTCATCAAGCACAAACTGCAGCTTTTTCTCTTCGAATTTCCTCCGGAGTGTAAGAAAATATGGCGTCATCTCTGTATATCCACTTTCTGTCAATTCCGCACAGAAACACTCTGGTGGAAGCTTGTAACATTCTATAACTGAAAGTATATCCTTCCAGACATCACTCTTCATCATTTGAATATATGATATATTTACATTAATCCTGAATTCTGGTATATGTTGTCTAAGCTCCTTGCACATTGCTGCTGCCTTATCTAATATAAATCTTCCGGCAGGAATAATCAGTCCTGTTTCCTCAAGCAACGGTATGAATTCCATCGGTGAAACATTCTCCCTGCCCTCCTCCACATCCATAAAGAAGCGCATAAGTGCCTCTGCACCAATAACTCTCCCCAAGCTGCAGTCTACAATCGGCTGATAATATACTTCAAAGCCTTCAAAGTCATTGGCTACTGCATTACGGAGTACACTTTTTATTTTTTCTTTTCGTAAAAATGATTCATAATCCTTTTTATCAAAAAAATAAGTTCCATTTCCTCCTAAAGATTTCGCCTGATTCAAAGAAAAAACTGCAATTTTCCGGTATTCATCATAATACTTTAATAGCAGCTTTGCAGGAATAATTCCTGTAGAGATTGTAAATACAACCTTATATTTTTCAGAAATAATAAAGTCCTCTATTCTATTCTGTATTTCCTTGTGCAGTAACATAACCTCTTCTTTTGTACGGCTTTTCTCATCAACTATCATATACTCATCTGCAACCATATGATACAATCTCTGACCATCCGAAAGGCACTCCTTAATACAGTCTGCAACACTTTTAAGCACATAATCTCCGTACTCTACACCAAGCGTACCATTGATAGCATTAAATCCGTCAATTCCTATATTTATTAAAAATACTGCTGAGCTGTCCTTTATATTAGCTGCTATATAAGAATGCATCTCACTTTCTCCAAGAAGTCCGCTTATATTATGTGCTTTTTGTATGTTTCCTATTTCATTAACACAGCCTATAAGGTAATGCGGTACTCCGGTCGTATTATCAATAACCTTGCCACGACAGTTAATCCATACTGGCATTCCATCCTTATCAAGCCATCTATAACGAATATCGTGATTTTTTTCTTTTCCTTCAATAATGCTTTGATAATGCTCTGCAAACAAAGGCCGGTCATCTTCATACACAAACCTAAGGCAGCCATTCAACGCATCACCAAATGAATTATTCTCCATCATAAAACGCTTTACTGCTGACTGTGAAATATTACATGTATCCTTCTGCAAATCTATAATATAAAGGTAATCATCCATGCAAGGTGCAAATAATTCAATTAAATCTTCCTCATCAATTTCTTTAAGCAGCTTTCGTACTTCTGTGTCCATAATGCAAATGCCTTTCTTATAAAAATAATTATTCAAATCAATTATTTAAAGCAATTATTAAAGCCCGTCATTACCATCAGCACTATGGTCTGTGCTGAAACTATATTACTTCTTCTTGAAGTCTGCAACCTTAAATCTTCGTATCATTTCGCGCAGATTCTCTGCTTCGCTGCTCATCTGCTCGCTGGCTGCTGCACATTCCTGTGATGTTGCCGAATTCGTCTGTACAACATCATTAATCTGCTCAATTCCTTCGTTAATCTGCTGGATTTCTACCGTCTGCTGCCCTAAGGTATCCGCAATATCAGTAACTTCCTCTGTAATTATCTTAGAACTATCAGCAACCTCTTCTAACTGTGTTGCAGTTTCACCTGCAATCCTCATACCCTTCTCAACAGCCCTTACAGAGGTTTCAATAAGCACAGCAGATTCCTTTGCTGCCTTAGCACTCTGGTCTGCTAAAAGATTTACCTGATTAGCAACAACTGCAAAGCCCTTTCCAGCCTCTCCAGCCCTTGCTGCTTCAATAGATGCATTCAGGGCAAGCAGATTGGTCTGTGAGGCAATTTCATTAATGGTTGCGATAATATTGTCAATCTCCTTTGAGGCCTCATTAATATCATTCATAGAAGCAACCATTTCCTGCATCTTACTGTTACTCTCAAAAATAGCTTCTCCAAGATTTCCCACTCTTTTGCTGATTTCCTTTGCAGACTGTGAATTGCTTTCCACCTGCTCTGCAACACCTGCAACTGTTGCTGTAAGCTCTTCTACAACAGCAGCCTGATTCGTAGCTCCATCTGCTAATTCATTAGAGCTTGAAGCAACCTGCTCTGCTGCACTTGATACTTCATCTGAAACTCTCTGGATTCCTTTAATGGTTTCTGCCATGCTTTCCTCAAACAGCATAAAGGAATTCAATATTCCGACAAAATCCCCTTTCCACTCTACTTCTGGTTTAACATCGAAATTGCCTTCTGCAAACATTTTCATTGCACGGTCTATATCATCTACATAGCTTCCAAGAATCGCAATAGAGTTACGCAGGCTGTGTGCCAGTCTGCCAAGCTCATCATCAGACTTATAATCAAGTGTGCTGTGAAGATTTCCCTTCATCAGTTCATCTGCAGTATTTTCTACTGACTTTAATGGTGCAATAATCGTTGCAAGTATTTTCTTACTTGTCCTCTTTGCCAGTATCCACGCAAATGATAGACATACAATAATACATACAATTCCTGCAGCCGCAAATATAAATGTAGTTATAGCTGCCTTATTGCTCGCCTTATCTGTAATATCATCTAAGCTTATTGCTTTTTCAACAACCTTATTCAATGCCGGAGTACATTTATTAAGAATTTCCTCAGTCGCCTTATCCTTGTTGCCTGTTTTAATATTTTCTATAATTGAATAACCTATGTTTCCCCACTGAGAAAGATAAGATGCATATTCATTGTAATCTGCCTCAGAAACGACCCCGCTTTTCTTTATAATCTGAAGCTGGGAATCAACATCTGTAAGCAACTTTTCTACAGTCTGTTCATAGCTGTCATAAGAAGACTTATCATTATTCAATGCCATTTCTCTTATATTTCTTGCAGCAGCGTTAACATTTACTCTGCACATTTTAACAGCCTGGTCTGCAGCCGAAACATTTTCTACATAGTTAAACATATTAGCAAATAACACACCTATAACTATTATAGAAAACAGCCCTGAAACAAGCATCATCATAATGACTTTTCTGTAGCCATAATTTATCCTTTCCTTCAAATGCATATCTTCCAATTTCTTTTTCATAATATTTATCTGTGGCGTCATAGATTGTTATTTCCTTTCTTTATAATAAATAATAATTATATTTGTTTCAGACTTTTATAGCAGAATATATTTTCTAAGTCAACAGATTTCAGGCATTAGTTTTTATATTCTATTTTTTCCACAAAGTCCTATACCCCCCCCCTTAAATTTTTAGTACTTTTTTCACATATTTTATACATAAATAACTTTTCGGGGTGTATATTACATACAAAATATTATAGGTATTAAACAGACATCTGCCCAAGCCTATTAAGACGTACGCAACAAGGCGCACATTAAAAAGCCGGTACTGGATCAAGCAAATCCCGCACCGGCTTTATCAATTATTCTTGTTATATTAATAATCAATTTTCTTATCCATTATTATCTTTATATTAATTATCAATTTTCTTATCTATTATTATCTTTATATTAATTATCAATCTTTTTATCTATATTAATCTCGTCATCAACTGGCCATGACTTTCTAAGTGCCATATAAGAAATCAGGAAGTTGGCAAACCAGCCTGCTGGTACAGCGAGCCATACATATTCAATGCCAAAACGTGGAGCACATATAAGGGCAACTAACAGACGGATTGCAAGGTTAACCATATTGGCAATAAGAAATGGCCGCATGATTCCAAGTCCACGAAGAACACCAT
>CAKRKK010000021.1 GCA_934358235.1 uncultured Lachnospira sp. | reverse complement strand
TATAATCCGGATAAGCTTGTAAGACCGGATATGCCGCCAGTATTTATATGTGAAACGGATGATGACAGAACAACATTATCTGAGAACAGTGTAGGCTTTTATATGGCAGCAAGAAAAGCCGGGGTAAGTGCTGAACTTCACATATTCAGAACAGGTGGACATGGTTATGGCTGCGGTGATGATTCTGCACAGACTGGTGAGTGGAAAGTGCTTTTTACAAAGTGGATTAAGAGTATTGGAATTATTAGTTAAGATGGATATAGTATACGAGGATAAAGATAAGATTATATTAAACAAGCCGGCGGGACAACTGTCACAGAGCGGAAAGTCGTTTGAGATGGATCTTGTAAGTGAAGTTCTTACATATAGAAAAAGCAAGGGTGAAGAAGCTTACGCAGCTATAATAAACAGACTTGACCGTCCTGTATCAGGGCTTGTGCTTATGGCTAAGAATAAAAAAGAAGCAGCAAGATTGTCTTTACTTATGCAAAAAGAAACACTATGTAAACATTACCAGGTGCTTGTATGTGGAAAACCAGATTCTGATGAGGGCGAGCTTGTGGATAATCTTATAAAAGATGCAAAGAATAATGAATCATCGGTAGTTTCAAAAGGAACAGCGGGTTCTAAGGAAGCAAGACTTAAGTACAGGCTTCTTTCTTATGATGAAGAAGCAGACATATCAAGGCTGGATATTCATCTTATAACAGGAAGACATCATCAGATACGTGTCCAGCTTGCTTCAAGAAACATGCCGGTTGCTGGTGATGGAAAGTATGGTGGGAATATGGCAGCCCAGGCAGCTGGAAGGATAAAAGGCGCACGTATTAAGCGTGGATGCATAGCGTTATGTGCGGTTAGTCTTAAGATTGATGGCAAGTTATATGAAGTGAAACCAGGATTTTAGCTATAGGCTGCATACTGGATGATTTAAGTGATAAAGTGTGCTTTGCCAAGGTTATATTACATATCTAACACGTTACTTTATAAGTTGTTTTACAAGTATAAGATACAGGTATAAGATAATCACCTCTGTGGAATACTTCTACAGAGGTGATTATTTATGTGCAGAGAGGAAGAAAATGTAAAAGAAAATAAAGAAGAATATCAAAATAAAGAAGAATATCAAGATAAAGAATATCACAGGAAACTGAAATATCTTGCCGGGATTGTAGTTATAACGTTTTCTGTATATGTGAGCTTCAAATATCTTCTTGTATATGTGTGGCCATTCGTGCTTGGTGTGCTTGCTGCACTGCTGCTTGAAAAGCCAGTAAACAGTATCTATGTGTGTATATGCAAAAGGATAAAGCTGGATAAAAGAAAAGTACATGTACAAATAATTAAAGAACATCGCATAAAAAGCATAGTAGCAACAATTATAATAGCTGCAGTTTCAATTGTTCTTATAATACTGCTTGTGGCTGCGGTTATAACGGGAGCTGATGAAATAAGCAGCTTTTTAAAGAACTGGGAGTACAATACAATAGGAATAAGGCAGCAGACCGCAAGAATATGTCTGGAGACAGATGAATTTCTAGGGCTTGAAGGAGGGTGCTGTCTGGATACACTTTTAATGTGTACAAGAAAACTGGCAGTTATAATGCCAGAGAAAATATTTCACGTATCTGTACCAGTTATTAAAAATATAGCTGTTGCAGCAGGAGGTCTGGTTGTAGGCTTTATATCGGTCATATATCTTTCAACAGATCTGGATAACATAAGAGAGAATATTAGTGAAAGTGTGTTTGCCGAAGAAATCCATATGATCTGGTATGAGGTAAAAAGGCTTATAAATGTATATTTTAAAGTGGAATTAAAAATAATGCTTATTAATTCAGTTATAAGCATGCTTGCCTTTTTTATAATAAAGAGTCCTTATGCAGTTGTGCTTGGGATAATAGTTGGGATAGTAGATGCCCTGCCTGTTTTTGGAACGGGTACCATTCTTATTCCATTGATGTTGTTCAACCTCATTATGAAGAATTACATTCCGGCAGGTGTAGTATTGACAGCATATGTCATAACCTACTTTGTCAGGGAAATTATGGAATCTAAGTGTATGGGAGATAAGCTGGGAATATCGCCATTTGCCATGCTGGCTATTATATTTGTTGGTATTCTTGCATATGGGGTGGCTGGCTTCATAACTGGTCCTGTGAGTTTTGTAATAATTAAAGCGCTTGTTGTAAGGCTGCGGTGTACTATGCAGATGGATGGGTAGTAGTAAGAAGCTATGCTGAAAAGCTATGATTAAAAGTAGTGATGAAAAGTAGTGATAAAAAGTCGTGATGAAAAGTCGTGATGAAAAGTCGTGATGAAAAGTTTAAAAGTGCCTTGAAAATAATAATGACAGATGTTAAACTTATACAGATTATGTAGGTTTGCGTATATAATTACGAAATAAGTGATAAGGCAGCAGACCTGCGGCATATTTTAACAGGAAGCGCAGACAGCGCAGGAATGAGGTATATTTATGGCAGAGGATAAGAAGTTAGTAGAAGCAATTACTTCCATGGATGTAGACTTTGCACAGTGGTACACAGATGTATGTAAGAAGGCAGAGCTTATGTCATATTCAAGTGTTAAGGGATGTATGATATTTAAGCCGGCTGGATATGCAATCTGGGAGAATATAAAGAATGAAATGGACAGAAGGTTTAAGGAAACAGGCGTAGAGAATGTATATCTTCCTATGTTTATTCCAGAAAGTCTTCTTGAAAAGGAAAAGGATCATGTAGAGGGCTTTGCACCAGAGGTGGCCTGGGTTACTTATGGAGGACTTAATCCACTTCAGGAAAGAATGTGTGTAAGACCAACCTCTGAGACACTTTTCTGTGATTTCTACAAGGATGAAATACAGTCATATAGAGATCTGCCAAAGGTATATAACCAGTGGTGTTCAGTTGTAAGATGGGAAAAGGAAACAAGACCTTTCCTTCGTTCAAGAGAGTTCTTATGGCAGGAAGGACATACAGCACATGCAACAGCAGAGGATGCAGAGGCACGTACACAGCAGATGCTTAACCTTTATGCACAGTTCTGTGAGGAGGTGCTTGCTATTCCTGTTGTTAAGGGACGTAAGACAGATAAAGAAAAGTTTGCGGGTGCAGAGGCTACTTATACTATTGAGGCACTTATGCACGATGGTAAGGCACTTCAGTCAGGAACAAGCCACAACTTTGGTGATGGCTTTGCTAAGGCATTCGGCATCCAGTATACAGATAAGGATAACAAGCTTAAGTATGTTCATCAGACTTCATGGGGAACAACAACAAGACTTATCGGTGCAGTTATCATGACACATGGTGATAACTCAGGACTTGTGCTTCCACCTAAGGTTGCACCAGTTCAGGTTGACATCATACCTATCATGCAGAAGAAGGAAGGCGTGCTTGATAAGGCTTATGAAGTAAGAGATGCTATAAAGGCAGCAGGCCTCAGAGTCAAAGTTGATGATTCTGATAAGAATCCAGGCTGGAAGTTCTCAGAACAGGAAATGCGTGGTATCCCTGTAAGAGTTGAGATGGGACCAAGAGATATTGAAGCTAACCAGGCTATCGTTGTACGCCGTGATACAAGAGAAAAGATAACAGTAGCTATTGATGAGCTTGCAGCTAAGCTCCCAGAGATTCTTGATACTATTCAGAAGGATATGCTTGAAAGAGCAAGAGCACATAGAGATGCACATACATATGTTGCAACTGACTATGAGCAGTTTAAGGAAACAGCAGCTAACAAGCCAGGCTTTATAAAGGCTATGTGGTGTGGTGACCAGGCATGCGAGGATAAGATAAAGGAAGACACAACCTGTACTTCAAGATGTATGCCATTCGCACAGGAACAGTTAAGTGATGTGTGCGTATGCTGTGGCAGACCAGCAAAGAAGATGGTTTACTGGGGTAAGGCATATTAAACACAGATATATAATGCATACAAGCACTAAAAGATAGTACTGCATAAAAGAGAATAAGGCGTAAATACCGTAAGAGTATAAAGCAGAGGGATATGATATAAAGTCATATTTCTCTGTTTTTTATATACATGGATGAAGAATTATGGCGGAATCTGGCTGAATATTGACGGAACTTTTTTGATACCGGGGTTAAGTAATATCTTCAAGCAGCCGATACATTATCCATAGAGAATAAAAGCAATAAATAAAGTGACAGACAGAATGAATGTCTGTATGGCTTTGCCAGGATTAGAAAGAGAGGCGGTTAGTATGCGTATAGATGCTTATAACGCTGTCAGCCAGATATATAAGACAAGCGCTTATGCAAAGGAAAAGAGCATAGCGGTAAGAAAGACAGAGAAGGATAAGTATGAGCTTTCAGATACAGCTAAGCTATATAATACAGCTAAGGCAGCAGTTAGTGAGGCTTCAGATGTAAGAATGGATAAGGTTAATGATATTAAGGCACGCATTGCGGCTGGAACATATAATATAAGTTCAGAGGCGGTTGCTGATAAGATACTTGGCAGTATTTCAACTCTTACATTTTAGAATATAACAGCGGGATGCAGAAGGAGGTTATATGGCAAGTCTTATAGATTGTTTGATTGAAGATCTTAAGAACGAGAATAATGGATATGAGAAGCTTCTTGACTTGTCGAATGAAAAGACTTCTGCGATAGTCAGCGGGAATGTTGAGAAGCTTCAGGATATATTCCTAAGGGAACAGAAGCTTATAGAACAGATAGATATATATGAAAAGAAAAGACAAGAGGATGTACGGGATATATGCAATGTGTTAAGGCTTCCATATGAGGAGATAAAGGTCGAGCATATTGTACAGATACTTGAAAAGAAGGCAAAGGAGCACGATGCCCTGCAGGACATACATCTTAAGCTTAAGAGAACGCTTTCACAGTTAACAGCAGTTAATGAGAACAATAAGCTGCTTCTTAAGGAGTCTATGGATATGATACAGTTTGAACTGGATCTGGCTAAGAATTCAGTTCTTAAGCCACAGACAGGCAACTATGGAAGAACAGCATATGAGGAACAGGAGATTACAGGAGCTACCGGCTTTGATGCAAAGCAGTAGCATGACAGGATAACAGACCTTAATCAGCGGAAACGGATTGAAACGGATTATTGGCTGTAAAGATTGGAATAAAGAGTCAGGCACCAAGGACAACTGATGGTTAGTATTACTAGTCAGTGCGTGGAACTGATGATAACAATATAGATATACAAGAATCACATTTTCAAAGGAATGAATTGGGATTTCAGTTTTATTTTATTATGATTGAAGCATTCTTTGGAAATGTGATTTTTAAGTGGAGGAAATATGGCAAATGGAATGGCATCGCTGATGGTTGGTTCGTCAGGACTAAGATCAGCACAGACAGCACTTAATACAACAGCACATAACCTTTCTAATGTTAATACAGAGGGGTATACAAGGCAGCAGATTACTTTTACAGATACAACCTATGCTAATGTGTTCAGCAGCAGTATCGTACAGGGAAAGTACGGACTAGGTGTTGATATTGATGCAATAAGCCGAGTAAGAAATGATTTTATAGATAGATCCTTCAGGACAGAAAGCTCAAGACTTGGATTTTATGAAAGTCAGGCAAATGCAGTATATGAGGTGGAGGACTGGTTTGGAGAGATGCAGGGAGTTACATATCAGCAGCATCTTACTAATCTGTATAACGCTGTGAATGAGCTTACCAAGAATCCAACAAGTACAATAGCGAGATCTTCACTTATTCAGAATGCAACAGCATTTATTGACAGGTCACAGGCTATATACAGCGGACTTAAGGATTATCAGATAACTCTTAATACTGAAGTGAGTAATATGGTTTATAAGATTAATGAGCTGGGACAGAAGATATATAGTCTTAATAAGGGAATATCTTCAGTAGAATCAGCCGGCTCTGAGCGTGCTAATGATTTAAGGGATACAAGAGATCTTGCACTTGATGAGCTTAGCAAGTATATAGATATAGAGTATTATGAAACGGATGATGGTCAGGTTATCATTTCAGCAGAGGGGGTTCCTTTTGTATCGAAAAGCGAAGTTGCTAATATGGATGTAAGACAGCAGGGACAGTATGGACTTCTTATTCCTACCTGGACAGGATATGAAAAGGATGTTTTTAACTTTGAAAAGTCATTATCCAATATGAATGATAACGATAAGGGAAAGCTTAAAGGACTTCTTGTTGCAAGAGGAATAATAGATGTGAACTATTCAGATGTGCCAGTTATGCCGGATAAAGCAGATTATGACCTTACAACGCCAGATGGCATGGCAGAGTACAACAGTGCTATGGATGCCTATAATGAAAAGCAGGATTACTATAATAAGTATATTGAACCGTCCGCTATTCTTAGTGCGATAGCAGGCTTTGATAAGCTGGTGAACGGCATAGTAACAGCTATGAATGATGTTCTGTGTCCTGAAAAGACAATAGAAACAACAACAGAAATGACAGATGACAATGGCAATATTCTTCAGGCAGATGAATATATATACAATGCATCACAGCATGAGCAGTTATATGACAGATATGGCAATGCTGTTAAGGGTATAGATAATGGTGATGGAACCTACAGCTATTTATCAGGCGAAAAGCTTTATACAGACAAAGAGCATACAACAGCAGAGAATATAGATAATATGAAGTACCGCGTACTTGATACTGATAAAGCGGGCTTTGGCATGGATGATGATGAAACCATGGGTGTTGAGCTGTTTAAAAGAAATGGCACAGAAAGATATATAACTCTGACTGCGGCAGATGGTACTAAAACATATGTCAGAAATAATCTGAATGCTACTGGTTATGAGATGGATTATACTCTTGGTAATCTTATGGTTAACCCAGAGGCTTCACAGAATGTAGGCAAGATTCCTTTATCAACAGTACATGGAAAGGAAGACTTTGCAAAGGCTAATGAGCTTATAGATACATTTAGTAACAAGTTTGCATCACTTAATCCAGAAAGCTACGCAAAAGCAGATTTTAATACGTTTTACAATGATTACATAGGCGAGTTCGCTACTATGGGCAGCGTTCTTACTAAATTCGTCAATAACCAGACAACAATGGTTAATGGCTATGACAATCAGAGATTACAGACATCGGGAGTATCCTCAGATGAGGAGCTTCAGAAAATGATTAAATACCAGCATGCATATAATGCAGCTTCAAGATATGTGAATGTTGTAAGTGAGATGATAGAACATCTTGTTACATCATTAGGACATGCGTGATAAAGCTGATATAGAGCTTTACAAGTAATGAAGAAGGGCTTATGGCAGGTCTGCAAAGGCTTCTGCCAGAAATGGCAATACAATAGAATGGAGAGAAGAATATGGCATCTACATTTTTTGGTTTATCAATATCATATAAAGGATTGCAGGCTGCACAGACATCTATAACAACCTCTGCACATAACCTGTCAAATATCAATACAGATGGCTATACAAAGCAAAGTACAGTACTTCGTGCTGCAGATTCCTTAAGAACATTTTCAACCTACGGAACAATAGGCTCAGGTGTTGATGTTGTTGAGATTAAGCAGACAAGAGATAGCTATTATGACCAGAAGTACAGAAATAATATGTCAAACTACGGACAGTACGAGTCAAAGAATAACTATATGACACAGATAGAGGATTATCTGAATGAGTTCATACTTGATGGCTTCTCAAAGGAATACAGCAACTTCTACTCAGCAGTTAACCAGCTTACGATAACTCCAGCAGACGAGTCAGCTAAGAACCAGCTTATCAATAATGCAAAGAGCATGACGGATTATTTCAATACATTGGCAACTAACTTAAGAAATGTCCAGTCAGATGCTAATAACGAAATAAAAGATACAATAGATCATATTAATACGCTTGCACAGAACATAACAGCACTTAACAAGCAGATAAATCAGTTAGAGGCGTGCTATGGAGATGCTAATGATTTAAGAGATCAAAGAAACGCACTTGTAGATGATCTTGCAAAATATGTTAATATAACAACCAGCGAGGAGCCGATAGCGAATGGACTTACATCCTTCCAGATAACGATTAATGGACAGTCACTTGTTCATAATTATGATTATAAAGAGCTTAAGGTGGTGGCAAGGGAAACACCTAGAAATGAAAGTGATGCAGCAGGTCTGTATGATGTACAATGGAATGATGGCAATGCATTTGATATATACAGTACTTCACTAGGCGGACAGCTCAAGGCACTTGTTGATATAAGAGATGGCTGTAATGGAGAGATAGAATCTCTTGCTACTAATGCAGATGGCTCTTATAAGCTTGACAATGATGGAAACATTATTACTGAAACTAATCCAAAGGCAGATAGTAATGTTAATTATAAGGGAATTCCTTATTACCAGTCACAGCTTAATCAGTTTATACAGACATTTTCGCAGGCAGTTAATGATATATTGAAGAATGGATATGTGTCAGATGCAACAACAGAAGCTGAGGTCAATAAAGGCATTCCGCTTTTTGTGGTAGGTGACAGCTCTGGTAAGCTTACGGCTTCAACAGTTAGTGTCAATAGTGAGCTTTTAAAGGATGCTAACAGACTTGCAACAAAAACAAGTGTGAGTGATGGAGAGGGAAATGCCAGCATTATGGAGCAGCTTAATGCACTTCAGAGCAAAAGAATATTTGATGGTGGTACAGGTGCATATTTCCTTGAAACAATGGTCAGTGATATGTCAATAGATGCAAGCAAGGCAAAAACATTTTTATCTAATTATAATAATATGAAAACTACCATACAGAATCAGAGATTGTCAGTTATGGGCGTTGATGTTGATGAAGAGGCTATGGATATTATGAAGTTCCAGCAGGCTTATAATCTTAATTCCAAGATGATGTCTGTAATGAATGAAATATATGACAAGCTGATTAATCAGACAGGCTTATAAAATGTGAAATATAGCATACATATCTGATAAGCAGTATTTGCACGCAGGTGCAAATGTGAGCTGTGCGAAGGAATGGAGTTATAAAGAAGTTAGTTAAAAAGAAATGAAATACAAAGATGAGAGGTGGAATATATGAGAGTTACGAATCAGATGATGATAAATAGTTCAATAGCCAATATTCAGACTAATAAGAGTCAGATTAATACGATGGATACACAGTTATCTACGCAGAAGAAGATAAATAAGCCTTCAGATGATCCTATTATTGCAATAAGAGCGTTAAGATTAAGAAGCAGTCTGGATCAGGTGACACAGTATGTTGATAAGAATATTCCAGATGCATCATCATGGCTTTCTGTAACACAGGATGCGCTTGATCAGGGATATGATATTGTGTATCAGTTATATGGCTATTGCAATCAGGGTGCAACAGATTCGTATTCATCTTCAGAGCGTAATACTATTATAGAAACGCTTGATAAGCTCAGAGATTCTTATTATGTACAGGGTGATGTAGATTATGCTGGAAGATATGTATTTACGGGCTATTCAACAGATAAACCACTTACCTATCAATCAGATGCGGCAGCAGCGGATGTGGATTATACTATTACACAGAAGTTTAACAGAGAGGGAATCACAGAGAAGAAGGTATATACTAATGCGTATAGCAATGAGGACATTATCAATCTTAATGTCAAGAAGGATGCCAATGGTAATATAGTTACACCTAATGTTGCGACAGTTCACAGAATCCAGCTTGCTTATTCTGAAATAGATGCAGACGGAACTTTTAAGATTACTGATGCAAGTGGTAATGTGGCTACTGTTACTAAGAATGCAGATGGCACAGCTAATGTAGCAGGTATCGTAGATGCAGATGGAAATCCTGTCGCTTCTTTAGATGATGGCAGTGGCAATCCGGTCAGCATAACATTTACAACGGATTCCAATTATATACCAGGTGATGATGAAATTACTATTAATACACAGCTTGGAGAAGTTCTTCTTGGAGAAAATGTATACAATAATACATACACAAACAATTCATTTGCAGTACAGTATGAGAAATCTAACTTTAAAAAGGGTGATGTTAATCCTACGATGTACTTTGACTGTGTGGATAATGTAACAGGTGTAACTTACGAGAAGAAGAGTGAGGATATAGAGTATAATGTTAACTTTACACAGAAGTTAAAGGTTAATACTCAGGCTGATGAAAGCTTTAATATATATCTTGGCAGAAATGTAGATGATCTGATGGCGGCAGTCCAGAACACAATAGATGTTGAGAACCAGATTAAGAAGGTTGAGAGCATGAAGAATGAAGAGCGATATGCTGGGAAGGATGACCAGAAGGCTCTTGATGATATGTTAGAGGGACTTGAGAAGCAGAAGGATCTTGCAAAGGATCAGATGACTAAGGCTTTCGAGAAGGGTATAGGTCAGATGAAGGGGTATCAGGAACAGATATCTAATGCAAAGGCAGATGTTGGTAACAGAATCCAGAGACTTGATCTGACTAAAACAAGACTGACTGAGCAGAAGACTAACTTCACAAGTCTGAAGTCACAGAATGAAGATATAGACCTTGAAGAGGTGGTAATTAACTATACATCAGCACAGCTTGTATATAATGCAGCTCTTTCAGCAGCAAGCAAGGTTGTACAGCAGACATTACTTGACTTTATAGGCTAAAAACAAGGAGGCCAATATCCCTCTCCTCGCGTAGGAGCTCGGATTTTTGCCTTGCAAAAACAAGGAGGCAAATATACCTCTCCTCGCATAGGAGCTCGGATTTTTGCCTTGCAAAAACAAGGAGGTATATATGCGGGTTGATAGTAAATGGTTTGGAACTGTGGACATTGATGATAATAAGATAATCACTTTTGATCTTGGCATAATAGGGTTTGAGGATTATAAGAGATTCACTCTTATGTATGATGTGGAGAAGGGTGATGATGTGGCAATTATGTGGCTTCAGTCGCTTGACGAGGCAGCACTTGCACTTCCTGTTATGAAACCGGAATATGTAAAAGAGGGCTATGATCCGGTAGTTGAGGATGAAATCCTTAATACACTCGGGGATAACATACAGAATGCGAATCTTGCTGTATTCTGTACGCTTACAGTACCAGAGAATCTTGCCCAGATGACAATTAATCTTAAAGCCCCAATAATAATTAATGTTGATACAATGAAGGGTGTGCAGCTTATAGCAGACAATGAGGATTATGCTGTCAGATATCCTATATATGATATACTTAAGGAAAGGCAGGGTGAGTAGAATGCTGGCGTTATCAAGGAAAAAGGATGAAGCAATTGTTATCAATGAAGATATAGAGATAACAATTATAGAGATAAAAGGCGATCAGGTAAAGCTCGGTATTACTGCGCCAAAGTCAGTTCCTATATACCGTAAGGAAGTATATGCTCAGATAAAGGATGCAAATAAGGAAGCCGTAGCGCAGAATATCGATGTCAAGGCACTTAATAAGCTGTTTAAAAAGTAGAAAATATACAGGGGTGCCGCATTGAATAGTGCGGCACCCCTTATTTTAACTTACGTGTTATATAACTTACTGTTAATTGTTGTTAATTGTTGCACTTGCTGTTAAGCATAGCAGCTTCTGCATTCTTAAGTTCTTCATTGGAATACTTGGTTAATATCTGTTCTTTAGTAATTCCGAATTCCAGCATGGTAATAATAGCATGTTGAGTGCCCTGTTCAATGCCCTGCTCAATGCCTTGCTCAATGCCACGCTCAATGCCTTGTTCAATGCCACGCTCCATCCACTCTGCCTCCAATTCTTTAAATGCTTTGCACATAATGTCACCTCCAATTGCTGAACTCGTATTGCTTTGCGTATTATTATATAGCTTAAGTAGTCTGGGGTTGTCAGTAATTATACTTATCAGCTCAATTACATCATAATTAACGTTAGTAAATTCGTATTTGTTATAGATGGATTTCATATCTTTTTGATAAATTAATCGAATAATATCAAAAAGGCTTTTTACATCTTCATTATAAAATGGAAATCTATCTGAATCAAGTATCTGGATAAGGTTAAGTTTGTAATTGGAAAAATAAGGCTTGATACGTTCTGACATATGTATCATCATATCAGATAGGCATAGAGGACCGTCCCACGGAGTTTCACCATAATATAAGACAAGAGTGATGATGGGATGAAACAAATCATCTTTATTAATTCCGGATAAAAAGCTTTCGGAAGAATAGGAAAGATCGTTGTTAAGCTTATGCCTCTTTTTGAAGAGGTTATATTCCTTTATGTAGCCAAGAGCATCATAGGTCATAGTTCTTAGAGGCATAGCATAGTGGGTTTTGTCCTGAATTTCAAGACCAAGAATGTTGAATTCGATGCCATCACACATTTTTTTAACGACATCACGATTCCTTGTAATAGATTCGTTATAAATCTTAGATTTAATAGTTGTAGAAACATCAGTATCCATTTCTGTAAGATTATCAGAAGTTAATAGCTGTTCACCGTTAAAAATAACCGCATTAAATAAATCGGCAAAATGTTCGTTATCTCTCCAGAAATTCTTCAGTATAACATCTTTATGTATATGACCGAAGGGTTTATCAGGTGGAGAAGTATTATTAGGTTGCATGTTCATAAAACGCCTTTCTTATTGCATTGATTATTATAAAAGTATATGTTATTAGTATTAATTGCAATTATATATAATAAATACATTTATAATATAATATGTTATATATAATATGTCAATAGAAAATAAAATGTTGAATTAGTATGATGTGGCGTAATTGAACTGTGAAAGTTGTAATGTTAAAATAAAATATAATTTAGAAAAATATGGATTAAAAATGACAACAGAATTGGAAGGATGTGTAAGTGATATGTGTAATATAAGTGATTTACTGGTTGAGGAAAGTGAAGAACGTGGTAGACTTGAAGGTAAACTTGAGGGTAGACTTGAAGGTAAACTTGAAGGCAGACTTGAAGGAGAGATGAAGGCAACGCTTGATAATATAAGAACTTTGATGAAAAAGCTTAATCAGACAGAAGAGGAAGCTATGGATACGCTTGATATAAAGGAAGAGGACAGAGAGGAGTATCGCAGGAGACTTGACATGTAGACTAAGCAAACCTAATATTGAAATAAAGGTGTTATATTTTGGACATATAGTGCCGATATATGGTTTAGAAACTGAGAAGTCTAAGGGTATAGAATGACTTATAGGTATAAGACGTATAAGCTATATCAGTAAGCTGTATCAGATAGAAAGAAAAGGATTTCTTTATAAGACTTCAGGTTTGATAATATACATGTTTATACACGCACACGGAGGTGAAAGATAATGGGAATTGAGAAAATAAGCGGTTCAGCCGGTTATCAGAGCCAGGCAGCCCAGGCAGTACAGACTAATAAGGTGAGTGTACAGCCGGTAACAGCAGACAGTTCACAGAATACAGTAGATAGTACAGCACATACAGCAGCAGTTATGCAGGTAAGCACTTCACAGAAGGCAGGTACAGACAGTAATAGTGGTGCTGATGTAAGTGCTAAGCAGGAAGAACAGCATGAGGCTTCTATACAGAAGCTTAAAGATTTACAGAAAGTCATTAATCACAATACAGTAGCGGAGTTCGGATATTATGAGCCAACTAACCGTATTACTATTAAGATTAAAGACAAGGATACTGACGAGGTTATCAAGGAAATACCATCAGAGAAAGCACTTGAGATGGTTGCTAAGGCTTGGGAGCTTGCCGGTATAATGGTTGATGAGAAGAGATAATAACGCTGGATTAGTGTTTTCGCGCACCTGACACAATCCACATATCTTATATATGCTATAAGGCATATATGAATAAGAAGACAAAGCAGACGTGCGCAGAAATGAGGACAATATGCCAATAAGATTATCAGGTATGGTTTCAGGTATGGATACAGAATCACTTGTAACTGCACTTGTTTCCGGATATAAAGTTAAGAAGGATAACCTTGTAAAGGCACAGACAAAGCTTTCGTGGAAACAGGAAAAGTGGAAAACTATGAATACAAGCATATACAGCTTTTATAGTGGAAAGCTTTCAGCAGCACGTATGACAAGTGCATACAGCCTTAAGAAGGCTTCTGTGTCAAACACAAGCATAGCAACAGTTACAGCCAGCTCAACAGCAGTTAGTGGTACACAGAGCCTTAAGGTAAATCAGCTTGCATCCTCAGGATACCTGACAGGTGGAACAGTAAGCAATAAGACTGATAGTACAGCTAAGATAACTGGCTCAAGCAAGGTATCAGATATTACAGGCAGTACAACAGGACAGGGAAGCATTACAGTAGCTGTTGATGGAAAGAATACAAGCATAGAACTGACAGATGATATGACAGTTAACCAGCTTGTGACTAAGTTAAAGTCAGCAGGTGTACAGGCAAGCTTTGATGAGAATAACCAGAGATTCTTTATTAGCTCGAAGACATCAGGTGCAGCAGGAGACTTTACAATAACAGCAGATAGCTCTGAAGGACTTACATCACTTCAGAGTCTGGGACTATATACATCCAAAGTAATAGTTAATGGAAAGGAAACAGAGGATACACCAGAAAAGAAAGAATATGAGAATTGGAGTAAATATTATACTGAGTATAATAGTGCTTCAGAAGATAATAAGGCCAACACAACCTTAGGAAAGCTTATAGCAAGTGCATATGAAAGCCAGAAGACAGACTTTGCAACAGTTGCCAAAGAAATGGTAGATGCATACAATAAAGAGGCTTCTACTGTTAGTGACTTTGAGAAAAAGTATAATCCGGCAACATTAGCTGCTACGGAAACTAAGTATGGTGATAATGCCAAAGCTCAGGTGGAAGGCATGATTGCAGCTAATAAGAAGACAATGAAGGATGACTATGAGGATAAGTACATAACCGATGGAAAGTTTGATGAGTCCCGTCTTACAGAAGAACAGAAGAAAAAGTATGAAGAATTAAAGAAGTCAACAGAAGCTCTTGAAGCAGAGCTTAAGAGTTATGATGATGCAACCAAAAAAAAGACAGAGTATTCCGCATATGTAAACATATCTACAGATGCAGATGGAAAAGAAACAGTCAAAGCACTAACAGCAAGTGATACAGGAGCTGGTGTAAAACATATAAATGATGTATTAGATAAGAGAAATACAGAGCTTAAAGATAAAATTACTAATCAGTATGTTACAAAGGCAAAGAATAGCGTTGATATGTATAATCAGTTGTCAAGCTATGCAGCTTCAGGCGGAGCGGTAAGAATAGTAGGTCAGGATGCAGAAATAGAGCTTAATGGTGCGAAGTTCACAAGCAATACAAGCACATTCTCTATCAACGGTCTTACTATACAGGCAACAGCGTTAACAACTGGTGACGAAGCTGTAACTATAACAACAGATACAGATGTAGATGCTATCTATAAATCTATCAAGGATATGTTCTCAGAGTATAATAAGCTTATAAAGTCTATGGATGAAGCATATAATGCTGACAGCTCTAAGGGATACGAGCCTTTGACAGATGATGAAAAAGATGCAATGTCAGATAAAGAAGTTGAAAAGTGGGAAACTAAGATAAAGGATTCACTTCTTAGAAAAGACAGTACATTAAGCAGCGTAATTAATACTATGAAGAACGATATGGCTTCTACATATGAAGTAAATGGCAAGTCATATTCACTTGCAAGCTTTGGTATAGCTACGCTTGGCTATTTTACATCAGGTGAGAATGAAAAGGGAGTATATCACATAGACGGTGATAAGGATGATACATCGACATCAGGTAATGATGATAAGCTAAGAGCAGCAATAGCTAGTGATCCGGAATCAGTAGTTTCCTTCTTCACACAGTTAAGCTCTAAGCTGTATGCAGATCTTGGTAATAAGATGTCAGCTACATCAGTAAGCAGTATATATACAGTATACAATGATAAACAGATGAATACACAGTACTCTGAGTATAATACTAAGATATCTGATGCTGAAACAAAGGTTACAACATGGGAAGACTATTATTATAGCAAGTTCTCAGCTATGGAATCAGCACTTGCTAAGCTGAATTCACAGTCATCTTCTATGTCAGGACTGTTTGGAAATTAATAAATACAAGGATGTTACATCAAGAGAGGATAAGTTATGATATATAATCAGAATATGGCTCAGCAGTATAATCGTAATAAAGTATTGACTGCATCACCAGCAGAGCTTACATTACTATTATATGAGGGAGCGATAAAGTTCTGTAATATAGCAGCAGTTGCGATTGAAAAGAATGATATGCAGAAGGCACATAATAATATAGTTAAGGCTGAGCATATTATAGAGGAATTTCAGGCTACACTTAACCATAAGTACCCTGTAGCAGAAGATTTCGATAAGCTTTACAGATATATATATGGGCTTCTGGTTGAGGCTAATATAAAGAAGGATAAAGATATACTAGAAAAGGCTACAGAGGAGCTTAGGGGAATGCGTGATACCTGGAAAGAGGTTATGAAGAACGCAGGTAATAAGTAACAGCCGGATTAGATGCGTAGGTGACTGCCTGACACAGAATTCCTGACATAGATTGTTATGCATATAAAGTGCATAGAAATGAGGATTAGCATGGAAACAGGGAATTATCTTCAGATAATGATAGACAGCCTTATAAAGAAGAAAGATATATTACAGAAGATAGTTGAGTATAATACAGAACAGGAAAGTATTCTTAAGGAAGCGGAATTCAACGGAGATGCATTCCAGAAGAATATGGAGTTAAAGTCAGAATGTATAGATGAGCTTAACAGGCTGGATGAAGGCTTTCAGATGGTGTATGACAGAGTTAAGGAAGATGTGCAGATGTATAAGCAGAACTACAAGTCAGATATAGAAAGACTGCAGCAGCTTATAAGAGAGGTTACATCCCTAAGTGCAGCTATACAGACACAGGAGGCAAGGAATAAGCTTCAGGTGGAGCGCCGCTTCAGGCAGTTAAGGGAAGAAACCAAGACAGCCAAGAGAAGCATGAGTATGGCTAACCAGTATTATAAGAACATGGCTCAGATAAGCTCAGAACCACAATTCATGGACAAGAAGAAATAATCAAAAGGTTTTAAGAAAAAAGTTTTAAAAAAGTTTATATACGGACTAAAGTATATCGCTTAGTGTCCGATATAATAAATAACAGGAGTTAACAGGAGTTAATCCTGAAAAAACAAGCGGGTGGCAAGGACGCCACCGAGAATTCAAGGAGGAACTATTATGGTAGTACAACACAATATGTCAGCGATGAACGCTAACA
Source organism: uncultured Lachnospira sp. (assembly GCA_934358235.1). Classification (GTDB taxonomy): domain Bacteria; phylum Bacillota; class Clostridia; order Lachnospirales; family Lachnospiraceae; genus Lachnospira. The sequence continues at coordinate 1,465 of CAKRKK010000021.1, read as the reverse complement.
GAATGCTCAGCGGAGTTTCATCTGCTCAGTCTAAGTCAACAGAGAAGTTATCTTCAGGTTACAGAATCAACCGTGCAGCAGATGATGCAGCAGGACTTTCTATCTCAGAGAAGATGAGAGGACAGATCAGAGGTCTTAATCAGGCTTCAACTAACGCTCAGGATGGTATCTCACTTATCCAGACAGCAGAAGGTGCTTTGAATGAATCACACTCAATCCTTCAGAGAATGAGAGAGCTTTCAGTACAGGCAGCTAACGGAACAGAGACAGACGACGATAGAGAAGCAGTACAGAACGAAATCGAGCAGCTTCAGAGCGAGCTTACAAGAATCTCTGATACAACAGAGTTCAACACAATGAAGTTACTTGATGGCTCACAGTCAGGAAGCAAGGTACAGACTTCTGTAAGTAAGGCAGCAGATGCAGCAGGTGCTATGGGCAAAGTGGAATCAACACAACAGGTCAACACAACAGCAGAATTTGCAGCAGCATTAGGTGATGGTAAAGAATCTTCATATTCAGTTACTGTATTAGATAAGAATGGTAATTCATCTACAACAACTGTTAAGGTTACAGGTGATACTACAACTGCTAATGGAGTTAAAGAAACAGCGGCAGCATTTGCAGATGCATTGAAAAAGACTTCATTAGCAGATTCATATGATATAACATCAACTAATGATGGAAAGCTTGTATTCACAGCAAAAGAAAAAGGCTCAACAGCTAATGCTATACTTGTATCACAGGATAATGGTGATGTTAAGGCTACAGCTAAGACAGAAGGCGTAGATGGATATAATACAATAACAGAGAAGATTGGCGTGTATGATGGAACAGGCAACATTGAGGATAAGATATTTACAGTTAATGGTGAGAAGTTCGCATATGTTACAGATCCTTCTAAGTTAGGTGATGACTATAAGGATGTTAATTTTGTTGAAGCAACAGACGTAGATGAGCCTGCTGCTAAGGCAATGGCTAAGTTGATAAGTGCTAAGACAGGTATTAATGCAGAAGCAGATGCTAAAGTTGTTAATTTAAAGCCATCAGCTACAGCTACTGGTAAGGGTATTGAACTTCAGATTGGTGCTAATGAAGGCCAGACAATGAGCTTCACTCTTGATGATATGAGCGCTGACGCACTTGGCGTAGGTAGCGGTAGTGTTGATTTAAGTACACAGGATAAGGCTAAGACAGCTACTACAACTATTGATGCAGCTATCAAGAAGGTATCTAAGGCAAGAGGTCAGATGGGTGCTGTTCAGAACAGACTTGAGCACACAATCAACAATCTTGATACAGCTTCTGAGAACCTTCAGACAGCAGAGTCACGTATCCGTGATACAGATATGGCTGAAGAAATGGTTAACTACAGCAAGAACAGCATCTTAGCTCAGGCTGGACAGTCTATGCTTGCACAGGCTAACCAGGCTAACCAGGGTGTTCTTACACTCCTTCAGTAATT
>CAKRKK010000020.1 GCA_934358235.1 uncultured Lachnospira sp. | reverse complement strand
GAGCAAAGGGAAGAAAGAGACTTTCAGCTTAATTGATTTTACAGCAGATGAGTACGTCAGTATTCATCTGCTTTTTTACATGCTTAACAAAAGTCAGATGCATTTTAAATTAAACGGTATTAAATAAGTATTAAATTAAGAGAATATATGGTGGACTATTATGAAGTACAAGGATTTTGAAACATTAAAAAGTAATGAAGATTTTAAGAGAGTGTATACATTAAGAAGATCTTATGCTAATAGAGAGCTTATTATGTATATAGCTAAGAATGGAACGGATACGAAAAGACTCGGTGTATCTGTGAGCAAGAAGGTCGGGAATAGTATCGTCCGGCACAGGCTGGCCAGATTAGTAAGAGAGGCATTCCGCCTTAATACCAATCACATACCCGATGGCATAGACGTAGTAGTCGTTGTCAAGGCTGGCTTAAGAGATAAGGGTTATGCAGAAACAAGCAATTCAATGATTCATTTATTAAAGCTCCATAAGATATATATAGAATAACAATATTTATAATGCTGTTGCTTATATTATTATTATTATTATGAAAAGTGGAAAGTGCATATTAATGAGGAAGTATATGAAAAAATATAACGGCATAGGTAAAAAAATAGTTATAAAGCTGATACGTTTCTATAAGACTGCTTTATCGCCCTATAAAGGAAGAAGCTATTGCAACTATGTTCCAAGCTGCTCACAATATGCGATAGAAGCCATAGATATGTATGGAGTTATATTAGGTGGATGGTTGGCATTTAAAAGAATACTAAGATGTAATCCCTTTCATAAGGGTGGTTTTGATCCAGTACCGATAGGAAGGTATAAAAGAAAAGGGTTACATTAATAACCAAGGAGGTTTGATGTGTTTAATGCAATTATCATGCCAATAGCACAGGTGTTAGGTTATATATTTGATCTTCTATTTGAAGCATTAAGCTTCTTGCACATCGGAAATGTTGCTATTGCAATTATTCTATTTACAATTATAGTTAAGCTGTGTATGCTTCCTTTAAGCATAAAGCAGCAGAAGTTAGCCAAGCTTAATTCGGTAATGAGCCCGGAAATAAAGGCTATTAATGAAAAGTATAAGGACAAGAAAAATGATCAGAATGCAATGATGAAGATGCAGGAGGAAACAAAGGCTGTTTATGAAAAGTATGGTGTTTCACAGATGGGTGGATGCGTACAGATGCTTATACAGATGCCTATTCTGCTTGCACTTTACCAGGTGTTCAGATTCATACCACTCTATATTACACAGTTAAAGAATCTTTTTACAGCATTCCTTACTGATAATGGTGGTATAATGTCTACAAGTGGTTATACAGATACCATGAAGCAGTTTGGCGAGAATGTAGACTGGACAAATGTTAACACAGCAATTACAGAAATAAACAAGTTTAGTACAGAAAACTGGGATAAGCTAAGAGATGCATTTCCAGCTTTTAGTGATGTTATTACTAACAGCCATGCAAGTCTTGAACAGATGAATACATTTTTAGGTATTAATATGTCACAGGAACCAGGCTTTGGGCTTACACTTGCATTCCTTATACCTGTACTTTCAGGTTTATCACAGTTTATAAGTGTAAAGGTTGCACAGGGAAATACACCGGTAGATGATGATAACCCAATGGCGGCATCTATGAGAATGACTACTTATATATTCCCATTAATGTCAGCGTTCATCGCTATATCTGTTCCAGCCGGTCTTGGTCTTTACTGGATAGCAACCTCTGTAATCCAAACTATTATCACAGTATTTATAAACAGATACTATGATAAGATAGGTGCTGAAGCAATAGTTAATAAGAATATTGAAAAGCGCAACAAGAAGCGTGCCAAGAAGGGCCTTCCACCAGAAACAATAGCTAAGAATGCTACAGTATCGACTAAGAATGTTAACAGGGAAAAAGCTGTTAAGTCCTTAGAACAGATAAAAGCAGAGAATGAAAAGAAGGTAAGAGAAATAAAAGAATCTTCGCAGTATTACAAGAGTGCCAAGCCGGGAAGCCTTGCAGAAAAGGCTGGCATGGTAGCTAAGTATAACGAGAAGAACATTAAGAATGGTACCAAAAAGAACTAACAGTATATTAATGTAAGTGAGGGTAAACACATGGAATATATAGAAGTTACAGGAAAGTCAGTAGATGAGGCTATTACTAATGCCTGCCTTAAGCTTGAAACATCTAGTGACAATATTGAATATGAAGTAATAGATAAGGGAAGCAATGGTTTATTTGGAATATTTAATTCTAAGCCAGCTAAGATTAAGGCAAGAGTTAAGTCAGGCGTTGATTCAGTAGATGAAGAATTCAAGGAATTTGAAAAGAAGGAAAAGGCTGCTGTTAAGGAAGCTGTTGAGGTGAATAATACTGCTTCTAATAAAGCTGCTACTGAAAATGAAGCTCCTAAAAAGGAAACTGTAAAGAACGCTGCAGTTGAAGAAAAGGTTGTAAAAGAAGAAAATAAGCTTAGTAAAGAGCATTCCTCTGATAATAAGGAAAAAGAAAGTGTTAAGCCAGAACCTAAGGCCGTATTATCTAATGAAGAAATTGAAAGAAGAATCAATAATTTCCTCGGTGAAATGTTTAATGCCATGGATATTCCAGTAGAAGTTAAGATTACATTCGATACACAGGAGGAATGTGTTAATGTAGAGCTTCTTGGTGATAATATGGGACTTCTTATCGGTAAGAGAGGCCAGACACTTGATTCAATCCAGTATCTTACAAGCCTTGTAGTAAACAAGGGTAAGGAAAAGTATGTAAGAATAAAGGTTGATACAGAGAATTACAGACAGAGAAGAAATGATACACTTGAATCACTTGCAAAGAATATTGCATATAAGGTTAAGAGAAGCAGACGTTCAGTTGCACTTGAACCTATGAATCCTTATGAGAGAAGAATTATACATTCAGCACTTCAGAATGATAAGTTCGTATCTACTAAGAGTGAAGGTGAAGAACCTTTCAGACATGTTGTTGTATATCTTGATAAAGAAAAGAGTGGCAATAACAGATATTCAAGACAGAATTATAACGATAATAAGTAATTAAATGGGTGATTAAATAATTACGAAAATAATTATTTAAGGTTATTTTACTTTTACTGTCTGGGCTGCTGTGGTATTATTACAACAGCAGCCCTTTTTATTGGAGGTATATATGGAGCAGACGATAGCAGCAATATCGACAAGTACGATGTCGAGTGGAGGAATAAGCATAGTAAGACTAAGTGGCGTGGATGCAGTAGATATAGCAGATAAGGTGTTTAAGGCTAAGAATAATGTTAAGCTGGTGGACGCTGATAGTCATACTATACATTACGGTGTAATAAAAGATGGTGATGAGATAATAGATGAAGTACTTGTATCTGTTATGAGAGCTCCTAATACTTATACGAGGGAAGATGTTATAGAGATAAACTGTCATGGAGGTATTCTTGTAACAAGGAAAGTGCTGGATACAGTACTTAAGTATGGTGCAAGACCGGCAGAACCGGGGGAATTCACGAAAAGAGCATTTCTTAATGGACGTATAGATCTTTCACAGGCGGAGGCTGTCATAGATATTATAAATGCAAGAAATGATTATGCATTAAAGTCATCGGTAAGACAGCTAGGAGGCAGATTATCTGAAAAAATCAGGAATATAAGGGAAGTAATACTGGATAATGTTGCATTTATAGAATCGGCACTTGACGATCCTGAACATTATAATATAGATGATAATGTTGATAAAATGTGCATAGATGTGGATAACTGTGTGGAAAGTGTTGATAAGTTGTTGAAAACCTCTGATAACGGGCGGATAGTTAAGGATGGAATAAGAACTGTAATACTTGGTAAAACCAATGCAGGAAAGTCCAGTCTTCTCAATGCACTTGCCAGGGAGGAAAGGGCGATAGTTACTGACATAGAAGGTACAACAAGAGATGTGCTTGAGGAGCAGATAAATCTATCAGGAATAACGCTTAATCTTATAGATACAGCAGGTATAAGAAGGACAGATGACTATGTGGAAAACATAGGTGTTAATAAAGCTAAACAATACGCTGCTGATGCAGATCTTATTATATATGTCATAGATTCCTCAAGACCTCTGGATAACAATGACTATGAAATTATGGATCTTATTATGAATAAGAAGGTACTTGTTCTTCTTAATAAATCAGATATGGAGCAGGTTGTAACGAGCAAGGAGGTATTACAGCATTTATCATGTAATGTAATATCGGTATCTGCTAAGGAAGAAACAGGTATGGACAGGCTGGAGAGCGAAATAAAGAATATGTTCTTTAAAGGTGATATATCGACTAATGAAGAGATATATATAACTAATCTAAGACACAAGAATCTTTTAAGAGAGGCACTTGATAGTCTTAAGCTTGTCAAAGAAGGAATAGATAACCATATGAGTGAGGATTTTCTTACAATAGACCTTATGAATGCCTATGAAAAGCTAGGACTTATTATAGGCGAGGAGGTTGAGGATGACCTGGCAGACAGGATATTCGAGAAATTCTGTATGGGTAAGTAAATAATAATAAAAACAGGAAGGAAAATACCATGCCTAATATTAAAGAAGCATATGATGTTATAGTAGTCGGTGCCGGACATGCAGGCTGTGAAGCTGCACTTGCAAGCGCAAGACTTGGACTTGAAACGATTATATTTACAGTAAGTGTAGAGAGTATTGCAATGATGCCATGTAATCCTAATATCGGAGGAAGCTCTAAGGGACATCTGGTAAGGGAAATAGATGCTCTTGGTGGAGAAATGGGGAAAAATATAGATGCTACATTTATACAGTCAAAGATGCTTAATTTCTCAAAAGGACCAGCAGTACATTCGTTAAGGGCACAGGCTGATAAATCCGATTATTCAAGAAGAATGAGGCAGGTGCTTGAGAATACTGAACATCTTCATATAAGACAGGCAGAGGTATCTGAGATTATTGTAAATGATGGTGTAATAGGTGGCGTAAAGACTGTTTCCGGAGCTGAATATACAGCTAAGGCAGTTGTGCTGTGCACAGGAGTGTATCTTAAGGCAAGATGTATATATGGAGATGTAAGCTATCACACAGGACCTAATGGACTTCAGGCTGCTAATCATTTAACAGAATCATTAATAAATAATGGAATAGAAATAAGAAGATTTAAAACAGGAACTCCTGCCCGTGTAGACAAGCGTTCAGTAGATTTCAGCAAAATGACCGAACAGTTTGGAGATAAGAGAGTTGTTCCATTTTCATTTGAAACTGATCCGGAAACGGTACAGAAGGAACAGGTGAGCTGCTGGCTTACTTATACTAACGAGGAAACTCATAAGATTATAAAAGACAACATAGACCGTTCTCCATTATACTCAGGAGATATTCAGGGAACCGGTCCTAGATATTGTCCATCTATTGAAGATAAGGTTGTACGTTTTGCTGATAAAGACAGACATCAAGTATTTATAGAACCAGAGGGACTGTATACTAACGAGATGTATCTTGGAGGCATGAGCAGCTCTATGCCAGAGGATGTGCAGTATGCTATGTATAAGACTGTACCAGGTCTTGAAAATGTAAGAATAGTAAGAAATGCTTATGCAATCGAATATGACTGTATAAGTGCAATACAGTTAAAGTCATCACTTGAATTCAAGAAGATAAAGGGGCTTTTCGCAGGAGGACAGTTTAATGGAAGCTCTGGATATGAGGAGGCTGCAGCTCAGGGAATAATAGCTGGAATAAATGCAGCACAGTACGTTAAAGGAAATGATCCACTTATATTAGACCGTTCAGAAAGCTATATAGGAGTTCTTATAGATGATTTAGTAACTAAGGAGTCATTAGAACCATATAGAATGATGACCTCAAGAGCAGAATACAGGCTTATATTAAGACAGGATAACGCAGATATAAGGCTTACAAAGTATGGATATGAGGTAGGACTTATATCAGAGGAAAGATATCAGAAGCTTCAGAAAAAGATAGCGCTTATAGCCAAGGAAATAGAAAGAGTTAAAGCTGTAAATATAGGAACTAATGAACAGGTACAGAAGCTGCTGGTTGAAAATAAAAGCACAGAGCTTATAACAGGTGTAACATTGGCAGAGCTTATAAAAAGACCAGAGCTTTCCTATGAAATACTTGCACCTATTGATAAGCACAGACCAGAGCTGCCTTGGGATGTAAAGGAACAGGTTAATATTAACCTTAAGTATGAAGGCTACATAAGCAGGCAGCTAAAGCAGGTAGAACACTTTAAAAAGCTTGAAAAGAAGATTATACCAGAGGGACTTGATTATTACAGCATTACTGGCTTAAGAAAAGAGGCCATGCAAAAGCTTGATAAGTTTAATCCACGTTCGATAGGTCAGGCATCAAGAATATCTGGTGTGTCGCCAGCAGATATATCAGTGCTTCTTGTGTATCTGGAGAGCTATAGAAGAAACAGTCATAATAATATATAGAAGCATTTGGTTGTATACAGTATAAAGCATAAACGTGAACAGGAGGAAATATGCCAAGTACAATATTTAAAAGAAATCTTGATAGTATAGGAATGACACTTAGCGATATTCAGATAGAACAGCTTGATAAATATTATGAATTGCTTGTAGAGTGGAACAGCTTTATGAATCTTACAGGCATAACTGATTATGAAGAGGTTATGTTAAAGCATTATCTGGATAGTCTTGTTCTTAAGCTGCCTATAAATGGGGAAAATAAGCACATAAAGCTTATAGATGTGGGAACAGGCGCAGGATTTCCTGGACTTCCATTGAAGATAGCATATCCAGAAGCAGAGGTTGTGCTGTTTGATTCACTTAATAAAAGAATTAAGTTTCTGGATGAGGTTATTAATACATTAGGGTTAAAAAATGTAACTACAATACATGGAAGAGCAGAGGACGGAGGAAGAAATCCTAAGCTTCGTGAGCAGTTTGATGTCAGTGTATCAAGAGCAGTAGCAGACCTTGCTGTACTTTCAGAGTATAATCTCCCATTTGTCAAGGTTGGTGGATATTTTGTTGCATATAAGTCTAAGGATGTAGATGCTGAGGTAGAGAAATCTAGGAAGGCAATAAGTATTCTTGGTGGAGAAGTGGAAAAGGTTGATAAGTTTACACTTCCAGAAACGGATATTGAAAGAGCTTTAGTGTATATTAAAAAGGTAAAGAATACGGGAAAGAAATATCCTAGAAAAGCAGGTGTTCCGGGAAAAGAACCACTATTATAAAAGTGGATGCCGTACTAAAATTAATTTCTTAGTGCGACATCCATTTTTTTATGTTAAGACTATACATAAGTTCAGGTAGTTCAGGCGCGCTTTCACGGCTTTCGTACCATAACGGATATGTATATTTATACGGCAATTTACTTAGTTAAAAAGTAATATTTCACACTGCTTAACGAATTCCTCAGGCTGTTCAACCTGTGGGAGTAGTCCGCAGGCAGGAATATTAATAAATTCGATTGCAGCATTAAGAGAAGTGTATTCGTTAGTAGTGGCTGCTTCATGTTCATTCTTAGAACCATTAATAATATATATACAGTTATCAAGCTCCCTGACTGCATTAGTTATAGATACGGTTGTATAGTGACACTCTGTACTTGAGAATAAATACTTGCAGGCTGCACCTGAAAGATGTGCATTTTCGTGACACACATTAAGGTAATCCACAGGTACCAGCGAATTATAAAAGGTATTGGATAAAATCTTTTCTAATCTGCCTTTTCTTGTACATATATTGTAAATTGTAGTGCCTATTACAGGTACGGAAAGCAGCTTTCTTCTTATATTTGCTCTTTTTCCAGGAGTTACCATAGCTTTGGTAATAGCTTCAGGGCTTACAAGTATTATCTTATTGTATAAAGAATTATTCGTGTAGGCTGCACTTATTGCAATAGGTGCAGAGTCTCTGGTTGCAATAATATCTGTTTTAGCTCCAATAATATTAGAAGTAAAGTCATTAAGAAGCTGCGTGTACATATATGTCGTATAGGTTATGTGAGGCTTATCAGAATGACCACATCCAAGAAGATCTAATACATATACATAATGCTTCTTAGCAAGTTCCTTTATAACCTGATTCCACTCATAGCTGGAGCTGTAACAATTAAGATTATGAATCAGTAATAATGGAGAGGCATCCTTATTGCCATAAGCGGTATAGGATACTTTACCGAATTTCCAGTTATAGCTTTTTGGTAACATATCGCGGTATGTATATTTATTCATGGTTGCTGACTGAAATATAAATTTGTTTATAATATGTGTGGTTGCTACAACGGCTGTACCCATACCAGCCACAAGACCTATTTTCTGCCATTTATTCATATAACCCTCATTTCTGCGCATAATTTAACTATTATTCAACAAGCGGCTAAACATAGTTAATTATTATATGCTACTTTAAATATACTGTTTTTATATACCACTATATTATAGTCTATCTGAAAAAAAGTGGCAATCCTGTATATGTCATTCTTATTATGTAATTTGATTATGTAATTCAATTATGTAATTCGATTATGTAAATCGATTATATGTGTTAAAGTGAATTAAATTAAAATAACAGCTTTATTCAAATTCTCAGGTATATAATTAACTTTGTATTGTTTTTAAAGTTTGTTTTATATTCATTTTGGTAAATTATTTTGGTAAATTATTTTGGTAATCATTTTAGCAATCATTTTGGCAAATTAAAAAAATACTTTATTTTTATTAATAAATAGGTTAAAATTTTATGTAAAGTGTAAGAATGTGTTGAATATAGCAGATATATAAAGGGAAGCAGTATGAGTAAGGAAGAACAACAGGATAAGGCATCGGCATATATACTAAATGAGATAAGTAGAATGGAAAAAATTGCTGATGAATATAGATATAATATTAATTCAATAGAATTAGAAATTAATGCTGTATGTAATAAAATAACTGAAATTATTAATAAAGGTGATAAAATACAGGAACTGTTTACAACTACGTCTAATAATGATTTTAAAGAAAAAGAATATAATTCATTATTAATAAATAAAAATAAGCTAGAGAATTTAAAAAATAAAAAAGCATCAGAACTTAATGAAATTATCAACAAGATAAACGAAATGAAGGAAGTTATTAACAATAACAATGATGATGAGATAGAAATTGTTGATAATAATAAGGCAAATTCAGATATATTGTGGATGTTAGAAGAGGATAGACAAAGAATCTCAAGAGATATTCACGATACGGTTGTTCAGAATCTTACTGCACTTATACATAAGGAAGAATTTATTAATAAGCTTGTAGATAAAGATATTAACAGAGCCAAGTTAGAAATAAATAATGCCAAATCATTAATTAAGGATAGTATTAAGGATTTAAGAAATATTATATATCAGTTAAGACCGATGGAGCTTGATGATCTCGGATTTAATGAAGCATTACTTAATCTTGTGGATAAGCTTGATGATAATTATGATGATGTTATTGTTCATACTACAGTTGATTGTGTGGATGACATGTCAGAGATAGTATGTATATCGTGTCTTAGAATTATAAATGAGCTGGCAAGTAATTCATATAAATATGCTGATTGTTCCAATATATACATAGATGTTTCGACTGATGAAAATAATATATATATTGATTATAGAGATGATGGCGCTGGCTTTGATTATAATTTAATAGGTAAAGTGAAAAGTAATAATAGTGGTTATGGATTACGAATGTTAAATGAAAGAGTATTGCTTTTAAAAGGAAGTATTGAATATAAAAGAGATAACGCGGAATTTATAATTACAATTCCTCTGTATTTATAAATACACAGGTGATGGTATAAGTAATTAATAAGTGAACATCAGGCTGTGATGTTATTATGTGGTCATCAGGTTATTATGAGGTGGTTATTAAGTGGTTATTTGATAGTTACTTGATAGTTACTTGATAGTTATTTGGTGATTATACAAGTGGATATGGCTTATGTAATTATGTGTAAAAGTAACTTGTATGATTATACAAGTTTGTAGATAAATATTAGCAATGCGTTAGAAAGGGAAGGGATAGTTTATATGTCTGTTAATATACTGCTGGCAGATGACCATAGAATGGTCAGAGAAGGATTAAAACAATTATTAGAGATGGATGATGATATTAATGTTGTAGGGGAGGCTGGCGATGGATATGAGTGCCTGAACTATGCTAATAAAACTCATCCGGATATTATATTGCTAGATATTAATATGCCTAATCTTGATGGATTACAGGTGCTTAATATAATAAATAGCCAGAAAATGAAATGTAAGGTGATTGTATTAACAATTCACAATGAAGTAGAGTATCTTATAAAGGCATTAGATCAGGGGTGCAATGGATATATATTAAAGGATTCAGATATTGATACATTAAAGAAAGCAATAATGTCGGTATATAAAGGTGAAACCTATATTGAACCAAGTCTTGTTCCTTTACTTAATGTCAGACTTGCTGAGAGAGATATAATGAAGGACAGAACCAAGGAGCTGACAAGAAGAGAAATAGAAGTGCTCAAAATGATTGCAGCAGGTTCGTCAAACAAAGAAATTGCTTCTGTACTTAATATTAGTGAAAGAACAGTAAAAAATCATATTTCTAATATATTTAAGAAAATAGATGTGTCTGATAGAACACAAGCTGCGGTTTTTGCAATTAAAAATGATATAATTACATTAAAATAATAATATGAATCAGTAAAAGGCTGTAACACAGAAATTAGTGTTACAGCCTTTTGCTAATTAATAATATATAATAAGAATAAGTTATACTGCTTTAGTCTTTAATGCTTTTGCTTCAACTAAGAGTAACTATTAATAGTTAGAGTGATAACAATTTTATTTATGTTATTTATGTAAATGTTTCACGTGAAACATTGAAAATACAATAAAAATTTATAAAAATAACGTCAATATATTGAAAAAAAGTCTTTTTAGTATTAGACTTATATTATATTGCAAATATCTAAAAAATGAAATTTTTGGACATAATCTGAAGTGCTGATTAAAATTATTATAAGTAATAATCGGATACACAATAATAAAAATATCACACTTGTAATATAATGAATATAAATAATATAAAGTTATGTTAATGTTTCACGTGAAACCTGTAATAGGATAAAGGTGATGTGAATTCTGATTGGTACATATATAAATTTATGTAAAATTAGATAAAAAAGTAATTGTTTCACGTGAAACCTGTAATTAGGATGAAGGTAATGTGGACTCTGATTTGTACATATAATCCAATGTGAAATTATATAAAAAAGTTAATGTTTCACGTGAAACATTAACTTATATCAGATTATAATACAAATGGTATTTAAAATAATACTTTGATGATAGAAAAATCAATAGAATAATTAATGAAAAAGATAATTGCAATAATAAATAAAATAACAATCCAAATCAAATACACATTAAATATGTGAATATATGTTTCACGTGAAACATATAATGCATATATCAAATGTGCTTAACGATAATTATTAATACAAGTATTAATACAGGCTATTAATACATAATAGGATTGTTAAATATTATGAAAGAGGTTTGTATGGGGAGAATTATAGCGATTGCTAATCAGAAAGGTGGAGTTGGAAAAACAACAACTGCAATCAATCTTTCTGCTTGTCTGGCTGAGGCAGGACAGAAAGTATTGCTTATAGATATCGATCCACAGGGAAATGCAACAAGTGGAGTAGGAGTCGATAAGAATAATGTAGAGAAAACAGTATATGAAGTGATATTAAGAGAGTGTGATATCCAGGATGCAATTATTAGTAACGTCTATGAAAATCTGGATGAATTGCCATCAAATGTAAATCTTGCAGGAGCAGAAATTGATCTTATAGATGTAGAAAGACGCGAATATGTCTTAAAGGATGAAATATCTAAAATAAGAAAGAAATATGATTATATAATAATGGATTGTCCACCATCACTAAGCATGCTTACAGTTAATGCAATGACAGCAGCAGATACGGTGCTTGTACCAATACAGTGTGAGTATTATGCACTTGAAGGATTATCACAACTAATGTATACTATTAATCTTGCAAAGAAAAAACTTAATAAGAATCTTGAAATGGAAGGTGTTGTCTTTACAATGTTTGATTCAAGAACTAATTTATCATTACAGGTTGTTGAAAATGTTAAAGACAATCTTAATCAGAATATATATAAGACAATAATCCCAAGAAATATAAGATTAGCAGAGGCACCAAGTTATGGTAAGCCAATAAATATATATGACACAAAATCTTCGGGAGCAGAGAGTTATAGATTATTGGCACAAGAGGTTATGGATAGAAATAACGATTAATATAATTTGATAAAAATCAATAAAAACTAATAAAAACCAATAAAATATAAAAGGTAAAACAAGGTAGTAAAGGAGTTTATAAATATGCCAGCTAAAGCAACCAATACTAAGGGCAAGGGAAAAGGCGGATTAGGTAGAGGTATATCTAATCTGATAAATGTTGAAGAAGAAAAAAAGGAAGATAATGTTGTTGTAAAAGAGGTTGTAAAGGAAGTAGTAAAAGAGGTAAAGGTTCCAGCAGAAACAAAGGTAAGACTTTCTTTGATTGAACCTAATAAGGATCAGCCAAGAAAGGCATTTGATGAGGATGCCCTTATTGAATTATCGGAGTCTATAAAACAGTATGGAGTATTACAGCCTTTACTTGTTCAGAAAAAAGATAACTATTATGAAATTATTGCAGGTGAGAGAAGATGGAGAGCTGCAAAGCTTGCAGGGGTTAAAGAGGTCCCTGTTGTAATAAAGGATTATTCTACACAGGAAGTAATGGAAATAGCTTTGATTGAGAATATACAAAGAGAAGATCTGAATCCTATTGAAGAAGCAAAGGCTTATCAAAGACTTATCAAAGATTACAGACTGAAACAGGATGAAGTTGCAGAGAAGGTTTCAAAGTCAAGAGCTGCCATAACAAATGCTTTACGTTTGCTAAAGCTTGATGAAAGAGTTCAGGATATGGTTATGGAAGGAAAGATAAGTAGTGGACATGCCAGAACTATAATATCAATAGATGATAAAGATAAACAGTACATGATAGCTCAGAGAATATTTGATGAGAAACTAAGTGTACGTGAAGTTGAAAAACTCATGAAAAGTTTAGAAGCACCAGTAAAAAAAGAGAAAAAGCTTCCTGAAAACGATTTTGTTTACAGAGATATTGAACAGAAGTTAAAGAATATAATAGGAACACAAGTTATTATTAAAAATAAGAATAATAACAAGGGAAAAATAGAAATAGATTATTATTCCCAGGCAGAGCTTGAAAGAATATATGATATGCTAAAGAAAATAAATGAGTAAGAAAGCATTTAAAATAATTATACATATATCATATAGAAAAAATAAATAATGAAAGGAAAAGAATAATGTTAGATGTATTTGGTTTATTTAGTGTAGAAACACTTTATGTAATAATAGGAATATGCGTATTAGTCATAATATCTATTGTGTTATCTATAGTTTCAATTGCTAAATCATCATCTATGAAGAAAAAGTACAATAAGATGATGGAAGGCTCCGATGGAAAAAGCATAGAGCAGATAATTAAGGAATATACAAGTGATGTTAAGCTGCTTAAGGAAACCTATAGTGATAATACAGAAGCTATTAAGGATATATATGAGAAGCTGCAATATACATTTCAGAAAATTGGAATCGTTAAATATGATGCATTTCATGAAATGGGTGGAAAGCTTAGTTTTGCATTATGTATGCTTGACAACAATAATAACGGATACTTAATAAATGTTATGCATAGTAATAATGGATGTTTTGCATATATAAAGGAAATTATTAATGGTGAATCCTTTATAGAACTTGGAGGAGAAGAGGAAAAGGCACTCAGACAGGCAGTAGCCGGCAGGATGGGTGATGAATCACTCAGCCAGGAGGTTAATGATGCTATTAATAATGTGAAGCAGGTAAGCAAAGCTGGTAAGTAAAGCCGATAAGTAAAGCAGCAGTTAAGTAAAGCTGATAAGTAAATTGAGCATGAAAATAATCAGGAAAGTAAGCAGGCAAGAAAATACTGAGAAAATACTGAGAAAATACTGAGAAAAGCTGGTAAGTAAAATACAGCTAATGAACATAAGTGTTAAATGTATAATAAAGTGTTTATATATAATATGGCATTTGTATGCATAGTAAAGTATTTATAAATACATACAATTATTTAATAAAGTACTGGAAATTATGTGAAAAAAGGTGCATAATTAATAAAGTATGATTATGAATTGTTATTTATGGAGGAAGTTATGTTAGATTTAAAGTTTGTCAGAGAGAATCCAGACATTGTAAAACAGAATATAAAGAATAAGTTTCAGGATAGAAAGTTACCTTTAGTTGATGAGGTTATTGAGTTAGATGCACAGGCAAGAGCTACACAGACTGAGGCCGATGAAATGAGAGCTAATAAGAATAAGCTTTCTAAGCAGATTGGTGCTTTAATGGCACAGGGAAAAAAGGAAGAGGCAGAAGAAGTTAAGGCTCAGGTTGCAGCAAGTGCAGACAGATTAAGCGAGCTTGAAGCTAAGGAAACAGAGCTTAATGAAAAGGTTACTAAGATAATGATGACAATTCCTAATATCATTGATCCTTGTGTTCCAATAGGAAAGGATGATAGTGAGAATGTTGAGGTTGAAAAGTTTGGTGAGCCAGTAGTTCCAGATTATGAGATTCCTTATCATACAGAGATTATGCAGAAGTTTGACGGAATTGATCTTGATGCAGCAGGTAAGGTTGCTGGTAATGGCTTTTATTATCTTATGGGAGATATTGCAAGACTTCATTCAGCAGTTATTTCTTATGCAAGAGATTTTATGATTGACAGAGGATTCACATATTGTATTCCACCATTTATGATTAGAAGTAACGTAGTTACAGGTGTTATGAGCTTTGATGAGATGGATGCTATGATGTATAAGATAGAAGGTGAGGATCTTTATCTTATAGGTACAAGTGAGCATTCTATGATAGGTAAGTTTATAGATACTACAACACCAGAGGAAGAGCTTCCAAAGACACTTACAAGCTATTCACCTTGTTTTAGAAAAGAAAAGGGTGCACATGGTATAGAAGAAAGAGGTGTATATAGAATACATCAGTTCGAAAAACAGGAAATGATAGTTGTATGTAAGCCAGAGGATAGCAAGGCATGGTTTGACAAGCTCTGGAAGAATACAGTAGATTTATTCCGCTCACTTGATATACCAGTAAGAACACTTGAATGTTGTTCAGGTGATCTTGCAGACCTCAAGGTGAGATCTATAGATGTTGAAGCATGGTCACCAAGACAGAAGAAGTATTTTGAGGTAGGTTCATGCTCTAACCTTGGTGATGCACAGGCAAGAAGATTAAGAATAAAGGTACAGGGACCTGATAAGAATAAGTACTTTGCCCATACTCTTAATAATACATGTGTTGCACCTCCTAGAATGTTAATAGCATTTTTAGAGAATAACCTTCAGGCAGATGGAAGTGTGAAGATTCCTAAGGCACTTCAGCCATATATGGGTGGTAAGACAGAACTTAGCAAATAAATAATTGCTTAAAACTTAATAGTAATATAGAATATACCGTGTCAGTAGCTAGTAACTATTATATAAACTATTATATAAACAGGTTATTAAATCTGGCGCGGTTATTTGATATATAAGAAGATTTGTGTTATCTTTATTAATATGATATAAGAAGATATTACATTATAAGACGTGAATGTGCTGTTGAAGGTGTAATAAGATATTTAATAGATTGGGGAAACATTTGGGTTAAAGAATAATCGTATTGAGGTTATTGAATAGCAGCTTGCAGGCTGGAATGGAGTATGTATGAAACAGGTCGAGGTAAAGAAGCTTAAGGGAAATGAGATAATAGCCCTTCCTATAGTGACAGATAGCGGAACAGTGCTAATTCATGCAGATGTTGAGTTAAAGCCAGAACTTATAAATAGAGTGATACGTCTTGGAATAAAGTCTCTCTTTATTAAGGATTACCCAGAGGAGGTAATAAGTAAAGAGGATTATAGGCACATAGTTATAGGCTCAGAGAGTGATATAGCTGATTCAGATATATCGGATTCAGATATAACTAAAGCCGTTACAGCAGATGCTGACGAGGATATAGAGGAAGAAGCACAGAAGGATAATGGCGATTATGACTCTGAGGCTGCACAGAGGTCTGAGCATAAAAGCACATCTGATAAGTCAGATAATGAATTGGATAAGCATGCCGAGTATCATATTTACAAGGTAGAAGAAACTGCTAATCAATCAAGAATTATTATGAAGAATATTCTTGAGAAGCATATATATAAACATAATAATGACTTAAAGGTTATTGGCAAAGAAGCTGAGAAGATAATAGAGTCTGTTATAGAGGAACCAGAGGTCATAACTAATATAACTGAGATGAGAAATATATCTACGGATATGTATACACACTGTATAAATGTATGTGCACTTTCAACTATAATGGCTTTAAGGCTGAAAATGAGTGAAAGACAGGTGCGTAGTATATCGATAGGAGCAATACTTCATGATATAGGCTTAAGATACATTAAGGTTCCATATATGAATACTAATGAAACTTACATGAATATGAAGGATGCACTTGAGTATAAAAAACACACAATATTTGGATACAGCTCTCTTCAGGATGAGGAATGGATTCCAGACATATCAAAGGAAATTATTCTGTTGCATCATGAAAGAATAGATGGCAGGGGATATCCTTTCCAGCATAAGGGAGATAAGATAAAAACAGAGGTTAAGCTTGTATCCTTATGTGATGATTTCGATAGTCTTATAAGCGGAGTTGGAAGTCCTAAGTTTAAGATATATGAAGCAATTGAGTACATAAAGGCTAATCAGGGCATTAAGTATGATGCTACTATTACAGATAAATTACTTGAATCAGTTGCTGTGTATCCAGTTGGAATAAAGGTTATAACAAGTGAGGGAGAAACCGGAGTTGTTGTCAGACAGAATCATAGATTCACAGACAGACCGGTTATTAAGATGCTGAAGCACGCTGATGGATCTGAATATGAAGAGAATGTTGAGAAAGATCTTATGAAGCATCTTACTGTATTTATAGTGGATACAGAATAAATGATATAATAATAGAAGGATAGTTATGAATTTATATATAAGAGCTATAGGATTCCAGTATCTAGATGCAGAATTCGAAGAACAGATGATTCATGCTGGAATATTAGACAGTATAGAAAAAGGCTTTGTTATCAGGAATACAAAGCTTAATCGTGGTGCTGTAATAGTAAGAGTGAGTGAATCAACAGGATTATATATATATGGAAGATTTAAAGGTGATGAGTTTATCTATGAGTATTATTTTCCATTTATATTAGGAAAGACAAGCTGTAATAATGATGAAATAACAGTAGAAAGACATCTGGATAAGGAATCCTTTGCAGTTGTATGTGATGAATCCAAAACAGGGGTGACGCTTATATTCTATCTGCAGAATGTCATGGATTATCTTGAATTCATATTTGATAAAAATGGATTGAACCAGAAGGAATACAATATTGATACCAAGGGCTCATTATACAGAATACCGATTAAGAATAAGAAGGTAAGCCTGACAGCACTTTCGCTTGGCGGAATGATACTTCTTCCAGCTCATAGGAAGGCTGAAACGGTAAAGTCCCAAAAAGAGCAGGATGAAAGAGAAAGGCTTATTCAGGCTGCAAAGAAGGGCGATGAGGCTGCTATAGAGAATCTTACGATTGAGGATATAGATACATATAATCAGCTTTCACAACGTATATTAAAGGAAGATGTGTTTTCAATTGTTGATTCATCGTTTATGCCTTGTGGCGTTGAGTGTGACCAGTATCAGGTTGTTGGTGAGATATTGGAGCTGGTAGAGGAAACTAATCATTATACTAAGGAAATTGTGTATATTATGGTTATAGAGTGTAATAATCTAAGCATAACATTAGCTGTCAATAAGGATGATGTATTAGGAGAGCCGGCAGTTGGACGAAGATTTAAGGGACAGATATGGCTTCAGGGAAGTGTGGCATTTAAAAATGCATAGTGGTTAATAATAGTAGTTAATAATAGCAATTAATAATAGTAACTAATAATTAGAATTGATAATTATAATTATTGATAAGTATTTAGAGTTGAAGCAAAAAATATAAAAAATGATGAAAAATGAGTATATATATTTGCCACATAAATATAAATGTGATATAATACCAAAGGTTTTATTGGTATACGGTAAGTACAATAAAACATTTGGAATAAGTTTCTTTAGTTAAATGGATATAACGGCCCCCTCCTAAGGGGCAGTTGGGGGTTCGATTCCCCCAGGGAACATTTTATTTTAAGCGGTAATGAGAGAAAATCATTGCCGCTTTTTTCATGCATTTTTTTGATTTTGATGGCAAATTTGTCAGCGAAAATGAAGGAAGACAAAGGAGACAGCAAGAAGATTGAGGTATCGTAGGGAGTGGATGCAGAGCTTTTGATGAAGGTACTGGCAAATCCGGAAATGGCAGCATTGCTCAATTCTCTGGCAAAGACGATGAAATGACAATACTGAAATATTGCAACAAGTTGTTGCAGATTTGACGGTATCGTATAGATAGGAAATCTATGCGGTATTGTCTTTTTGTTTTTTTGAATCAATGAA
>CAKRKK010000019.1 GCA_934358235.1 uncultured Lachnospira sp. | reverse complement strand
CTTCTAGACTCTGTCTTAGGATCTAATGGCTTTGTAAGGTCAATTACCTTTAATCCGTTTCCTAAATCAAATGTTGTATTCATAATGTGTTTCCTCCTTAAACTTTGTTATTGATTGTGATTAAAATGTTTGTTAACTTTTTGTCTTTCCTTTTGACACTTGCAGTATACCAGTATACCGGTCTATAATCAATTATCAAAGTTACATAAAGTTACTCTCTATTTTTTGGTAAGTTTAAACAATTTGATGTTGATTTTTAAATACTTTATGCAAATTTCATTTATAATTTTTATGTATGTTTGATAAATAATTATCAATATCTATACTTTTCAACTCCCATGAATTGAAGAATACATTAAAGAACGAAGTGAAGAATTTTTATACTTTTGTCAGAAATTTTTTTAATTTTTGACACTTTATTTTATATGGTGTAATATTAAGAAACTGTCTTAAAGACCTGTTAAAGAATGTATAAAGAATATATTTTCTTAATCAAGGGGATATATTCTCTTACCAATAGATAGAAATGGAGAGATTTATGAATACTTCTACATCTTACTGGCTGAAAAAGGGTATACATAATGGTATGCCAATAGCTCTTGGATATCTGGCTGTATCCTTCACTCTTGGAATAGCTGCTAAAAACGCCGGTCTTACCGCACTTCAGGCTGCACTTGCCAGCATCACCTGCCACGCCTCTGCCGGAGAATTCGCCGGATTCACGCTTATAGCCGCACTAGCCACATATACAGAAATAGCTGTCATGGAGCTTATAATCAATGCACGATACTTTCTTATGTCGTGTGCATTAAGCCAGAAGCTTGACAATAAGATGCACTTCTTTCACCGCCTGATTATGGGCTTATTTGTTACTGATGAAATATTCGGATTATGTGTATCTGTTCCTGAAAAGCTTAATCCAGCCTATATGTATGGCATGGTGCTTGTTGCATCCCCTGCCTGGGTTCTTGGAACCTACTTTGGTGTACTTTTTGGAAACATACTTCCAGCAAGCATCGTAAGTGCGCTAAGTGTCGGACTATATGGAATGTTTATTGCTATCATCATTCCACCAGCAAGAAAGAACAAAATTGTAGCTTGCGTTGTTGCTATATCTATGATTATTAGCTGCATATTCTCTTATGCACCTGTTGTCAGTTCGATATCATCTGGAACACGTATTATTATCCTTACAGTAGTTATTTCACTTGCGGCTGCTGTATTGTTTCCTGTTAAAGAAAACGAATGTTAAAACTAAAGGAGCTAAAAGAAATGCTTTTACATAATACTTATATATACATACTTATAATGGCAGCTGTAACATACCTTATCCGAACACTGCCGCTTACACTTATCAGAAAAGAAATCAAGAATACAACCATCAAGTCTTTCCTGTATTATGTACCTTATGTAACACTGGCAGTTATGACATTTCCTGCCATACTTGAATCTACAAACAGTATTATATCTGCCGCTATTGCATTTGTGATAGCTGTTGTACTTGCCTGGATGGGAAAAAGTCTTTTTCAGGTTGCTATGTTTAGCTGTGCTGCTGTATTCATAGTTGAACTTATTATGAGATTTATTGCTGCATAATTATATACTGCATTACTAATACTGATTAATTGTACATAAAAACACCCCAGCCACATATGCTCTATGCATCTGTGACTGGGGTTTAATAACCTTACCTGTAAAGTATTATTTGTATTAAATCCTAACTAATCCTTTGTCTTATAATTCGCAATTCCGAATATTGCACACAGCAATACCACCGCAAATATCATCCATCCAACAAGATATGATGTTCCAAGCTTTGCAAATGTGTCATAATATCCCTTAAGATATACAACTACAATAATCGCTGGAAGTATATAACTCATATAGAACCTGAGACACTCCGGGAACTTTATGCCCTTACCTGTATTAGCTTCCTGTCTGAAGCCTTCCCAGCCCCAGCCATTCTTCTTTGTACAGAATAATACGAATATCATACTTCCAAGCGGAAGAAGATTATAGGATACCAGGAAATCTTCTAAATCCATAATACTAGTTCCCGGTCCCATAGGTTCAAAACCTGAAAGTACATTAAAGCCCAATACTGCTGGAACTGAAAGCAGCGACATAAATATAATATTCCACAGCACTACCTTTTTTCTTGAATACCCCTTAAGGTCTATATAAAACGATATAATATTCTCAAATACAGCTATAACCGTTGAAAGTGCCGCAAACGACATAAATATAAAGAATGCTGTTCCCCATACTCTTCCACCAGCCATGCTGTTAAACACATTAGGCAGAGTCTTAAAGAGTAACGAAGGACCTGCATCAGGCTGTACTCCAAATGAAAAACATGCTGGTATAATAATAAACCCAGCCATAAGTGCAACGAATGTATCAAGTACTACTATGCTGACAGCTTCGCCACCTATGGTTCTATCCTTCTTCATGTAGCTTCCGAAGATCTCCATAGCACCAATACCTACACTAAGTGTAAAAAATGCATGTGTCATGGCATCAAATATAACAGGGCCTATACCTCTTGCCTTAATAGTATCAAGATTAGGAACAAGATAAAACTTAACACCCTCAGATGCGCCTGGCAAAACAAGCGAATGTATCGCAAGCACAATAATAAGCACTATAAGACATGACATCATTACCTTTGTTATCTTTTCAATACCCTTTTCAAGTCCAAGTGCACATACGCCAAAGGACAATAATATCGCTATCAGCATCCATACAATCATGACTCCCGGATTTCCTAACATATTGCCAAACTCTGCGGTTATCTGCTCTGAGCCAACACCTGTAAGTGAACCACCTGCTTCCTTGAATGCATAATAAAGCATCCAGCCGGCTACCATCGTATAGAATGCCATAAGAATATAACTTCCAATAACTGATACCCACTTAAAGTAATGCCACTTACTTTCCTTTTTCTCTAGTACCTCAAACGCTCTGGCTGCACCCTTTCCGCTTCCTCGTCCAATAGCAAACTCCGCACACACAATAGGAAAACCAAGGACTGCGAGAAACACAAGATATATCAGTACGAATGCTGCTCCTCCATTCAGTCCGCATATGTATGGAAACTTCCATACATTTCCTAGTCCTACCGCACATCCGGCTGATACAAGGATAAACCCTAAACGTGAGCCAAACTTTTCTCTTTCTTTCAAAACTAAACCTCCAATATTAACTTTTGTATACAGCTAACGTGCCATAGCTGCCTTAACCAGATGCTTTGCAAGCACTGAGGTAGTTACAGAACCCACACCCCCTGGAACAGGTGTTGCTATTGCTGCAATATCTGTGATAGCGTCAAAGTCAACATCTCCACACAGATTTCCTTCCTCATCTACATTAATGCCAACATCAACTACAATGGCACCCTCAGCTACATAATCCTTCTTAATCATACGTGCTGCACCTGCTGCCGCAACAAGTATCTCGGCATTCCTGCAGGTACCTGCCATATCTACTGTCTTTGTATGGCATATTGTAACTGTTGCGTTGCGCTTCATAAGGAGCATAGCTGCAGGCTTTCCTATAACAAGGCTTCTTCCAACAACAGTTGCTCTCTTACCCTTAATATCTATTCCCGCATAATCAAGCATTTCTATAACAGCCTCAGCCGTACATGGCGCATATCCACTTTCATCACCGGCATATACCTTAGCTAAATTAAGAGGCGATATTCCATCAAGGTCCTTTCTTGGATCTATTTTGTTTTCAATCTGCTTTTCATCAAGCTGCTTTGGAAGTGGTCTTAACATAAGAATACCATCTATATCCTGATTCTCGTTAATCTTATCGAACTCAGCCTGAAAGGTATCATTATCTATATCCGCATCAAATGTATATGTTGTACATCTGACACCAACCTTGTCCATCTTCTTTACTGCGCCTCTTTCATATGCGCAATCATCTGGTCTTTCCCCAACCCTTATAATAGCAAGGTGTGGAAGTGCCCCTTTTATGTCCTTAATCTGTTCCACCAGCTTTTCATTAATGGCATTAGCTACTGGAAGTCCCTTTAATATTTCCATAACGTACCTCCGTTATCTTTATTCTGTTATCTTATGCAATCCATAACCCTGTCATATACTGCATCTGCTATCTCATTCCCCTTTATAATAAGCTCATCTGCCTTAGTATTCAAGTCATCTGCGGCATCCACATCCTTCATAAGCTTAGTATTAATGTATACATTAAGTGATGCTCCATTAAGTGCCGCCTTGCACATCTGGACACCTACTCCGGCATCACTTATGGCTAATCTGCTGCCTATAACAGATATTCTGTCTATAAGCTCTATAGCTTCAACTATAACCTCCATCATAGCAAGTGGTGCTTCACTTGCAGTTATAAGAGCCTTTTCCATTACTTCATTACGGTACTCTGTCTGTTCCTTTGTATCCTTAGGAAGTCCATAAGCTTCAGATAATGGCTTAAAGGCTTTTGCATCCTTGTCCATACATTCGGCAAGTGCAGCAGTAAGCTCCTGTGCACGGACAATAAGCTGCTCTATTTCCTCCTGATATTCTGCATACTTTTTCTTACCTGTTGTAAGTGCCAGTACCATATTGCCAAGTGCCATACCTGTTGCTGCAACATAGCCACACGCACCGCCGCCTCCGGGAACTGGTTCATTTGACGAAAGCACCTTTAGAAATTCATTCATATTCATATCTGTCATCATATCTCATTTTCCCTTTCAATTACTTATTAAGTTATTTTTTCAGCACGTAAATGCTTTATTGCCCTGTTACAGCTCTATCTCTCCTGTAAATACTGTGGCAGCCGGACCTTCCATATACACATCACCGCTTTTATCGTCCCAGGTTATCTTCAGATCTCCTCCTAAAAGATGTACTGTGACTTCCTTACTGTCACACAGACCATTAAGTACTGTTGCAACAACTGTGGCGCAGGTGCCTGTTCCGCAGGCATAGGTTTCGCCAGAGCCTCTTTCCCATACCCTCATATTAAGAGTTTTTCTGTCTATAACCTGAACGAATTCTGTATTAATTCTTTCAGGAAATGCCTTATGCTTCTCAAAATGTGGACCAATCTTTTCTATATCAAACTTTAATATATCTATATCCTTATCAAGATACACAATATCGTGAGGATTTCCCATAGATACACCTGTTATCTCATAATTCTGTCCATTAACCTCTATCACTTCGTTGATAACTGCATTATTCACTTCCCCAAGTGCCTTTACCGCGAGCGGACACAGGCTCTTATCACTCTTATATGTATCCTTATATGCTGCCTTGTACTCTTTTAGTGCATTAATATCTATCGGTACTCTGGCTGCCTCAAGCTCTGGTTTTCCCATATTGACCACAACCGATGCCACCTTGCCATCATCACCTACGTTAAGCTTAAGTATCTTTATACCAGCTAAGGTTTCCACGTTAACTGTTGTCTTATCCGTAAGTCCATTATCATATACATACTTACCTACGCATCTGATTCCATTGCCACACATCTGTCCCTGTGAACCATCTGCGTTATACATCTCCATAAAGAAATCCGCCTTATCAGATGGTTTTATAAGTATAAGTCCATCAGAGCCTATTCCAAAGTGTCTGTCACTCACCTTAATAGCTGTTTCAGATGGATTAGGCAGCGGTGTCTTAGTACAATCTACATACACATAATCATTACCTGCTCCCTGCATTTTCGTAAATCTCATACCAATCTCCATTTCTTACTATTATAGTTGCAGGTATTCTGTTTCCTGCCTGCATATTTTAAATTATATTTTAAATTATATTAACTACTACGCTTCTGCGTATATACTAAGCACCATGGCTGCTGATTCCACCATCGTATTACCGCTATCCATACTGCACTTCTGTATATAGCGGAATGCATCCTGTTCTGTCATATTATTCTTTTCCATAAGCAGATGCTTAGCATTATCTATTATCTTCTGTTCTTCGGGACTTCTCTGCCTTGGTGTTGTACGGGCCCTTCTTTTCCTTCTTATCTGCGATTGCAGCATAATCTCTATCGTAGACAACAGATCATTGACCTTAATAGGCATAGCTACACATACAACCTTGCTATCCTGGCAGTCCTCCCACAGATTCTGTGATGCAACCAGCAGCATTTCAAAGCTTTTAGGCTTATATTCGCACAATTCTGAATAAAGCATATTATCTGAAAGCTTATATCCACTTATAATTATACCATCAGACAAGGTATCCGCCTGATTGATAACCTGTGCACCACTCGTACAAGGAACTGCCACATCATATCCCTTACGGACCAGGAGGCTTCTTACTGCCTTTGCCTCCTCTAGCTTTGGAAATGCAACAATCAATGTAGACATACTTTTACCTCTTATTAAAACTTATAAAGGTACTCATCAAGCTCCCACTTGGTAACCTGAGTCTTGTAATCATCCCATTCTCTTAGCTTCGCTTCTGTATACTTTGTTGTTATATGTTCCCCAAGTACATCACATATAAACTTGTCTTCATTAAGGTACTTTATTGCATCATAGAGGCTTTCTGGTAACATTTCTATTCCGGCCTCTTTTCTTTCTTTCTCCGTCATTTCAAATATGTTGCAGTCAACACTTGCCGGAACCTCAAGCTTGTTCTTTATTCCATCCAGACCTGCTGCAAGACAGGTTGCAAGTACAAGGTATGGATTAGCAGCAGGATCCGGATTTCTAAGCTCAACTCTTGTTCCATTTCCCCTTGATGCTGGTATTCTGATAAGTGGACTTCGATTCGTTGCTGACCACGCTATATATACAGGTGCTTCATAACCCGGAACCAGTCTTTTATAAGAATTAACTAATGGATTAGTAATCGCAGCCATTCCCTTTGCATGCTTTATAAGTCCTGCTATAAAGTGGTATGCGTCCTCTGATAAGCCAAGCTTATCTGTATCATCTGCAAATATATTCTTTCCTGTTTCTGTTGCAAGTGACATATTAACATGCATTCCTGAACCATTAATACCATACTTTGGCTTTGGCATAAAGGTTGCATACAGTCCATGTCTTTTAGCTATTGTCTTAACAGTAAGCTTAAAGGTCATTATATTATCTGCTGCCTTTAAAGCCTCATCATATCTGAAATCTATCTCGTGCTGTGCAGGTGCAACCTCGTGATGTGATGCCTCTATTTCAAAGCCCATATCCTCTAACGTAAGCACCATATCACGTCTTACATTCTCTCCTAAGTCCGTAGGTCCTAAGTCAAAATACCCAGCCTTCTCATGTGAAAGTGTTGTTGGAAGTCCATTATCATCTGTGTGAAACAGGAAGAACTCACATTCAGGTCCTACCTCAAACACATATCCCATCTGTTCTGCTTCCTTTATCACCTTCTTAAGAATCCATCTTGGATCTCCCTCAAAAGGCTTGCCATCCGGTGTATACACATCACAGATAAGTCTTGCAACCTTTCCCTGCTGTGGTCTCCATGGAAATATTTCAAATGTATCATAATCAGGGTACAGATACATATCTGACTCCTCTATTCTTACAAAACCCTCTACTGAGGAGCCATCAAACATACACTTATTATCAAGAGCCTTTTCTAACTGGCTTGAGGTAATCGCTACATTCTTTAACACTCCGAACATATCTGTAAACTGAAGTCTTATAAATTCAACATCCTCTTCCTCTACCATTCTGAATATATCCTGTTTAGTATATTTCATATAGTAACCATCCTTTCCTGCTAGGTGCATATAACATGCCTGACTGAATATATATGCTGTGTGTCATAATTTGCTTTTGACACTCATAGCATTAATATACTACATATCATATTTGCTTGTATACATACTTTCCTAAAAAACTAATTTTCTAAAGTTAAACCTGAGGTACTTAAGTGTATGTATTGCTGCACAATTCCTGCAGTACTCGGCATATACGCGGCCGGTTATGCATATATTAATATCAATAAATAATAGTTAGCTGTTTATAACGGAGTATCCCTATGCGTATTAATCATTTCAAGCTGTCTGTTCTTATGTCCTCTATACTGCTGCTTCTTGCCTTTATATTCTTTATATATGCCAGCCTTCATCCTAAGGCTCTAGCTGCCAGCTATAAGCCTGCCAACGCTGATAGTGTTGGTGATTCCTGCAGTGGTATTAATGGCGGTTCTATCAGGGGAAGCTGCACAGCCGGAAAGAAAGCTCTTCCAATATACTGTGTACAGACCGATGAGAAAAAGGTAGCCATATCCTTTGATGCAGCCTGGGGTGCTGATGATACTATCCGGATACTTGATATTCTTGATAAACATAATGTCAAAACTACATTTTTTATGACAGGGGGCTGGATAGCTGCATATCCTGATATGGTTAAAGAAATCTATAACAGAGGCCACGACCTTGGCAATCACAGTGAAAACCATAAGGAAATGAGTAAGCTAAGCGTGTCCGAACAAATAAATGAAATAACCTCTGTTGATGCTAAAATAAAAGAGCTTACTGATTATGACTGCTTTCTTTTCAGACCTCCTTATGGTGACTATAATTCAGAGCTTATCAATACTGTATATGGCTGCAATCACTATCCTATACAATGGGACGTTGATTCTCTTGACTGGAAGGACTATGGCGCTCGCAGCATAATAAAAACCGTCACCAGACATAAAGCTCTTGGTAACGGTTCTATAATTCTTATGCACAATGGTGCTAAATTCACAGCAGATGCTCTTGATACTGTACTTTCAAGCCTTGAAGAGCAGGGCTATGAGATTGTTCCTATATCACAGCTCATCCTCCGGGAAAACTTCCATATGGATAGCACCGGGCGTCAGCTTGGCAGCTAAAGAAGCTTAACCTTATATCCACTCATAAAGCTTTCACCACTGGCAAGCTCATTGCTCCACTCTCTGTTAACAAGCTCGCCATCTGAATCCACGGCATCTGTTCTTCCATACCACGGCTCTATGCATACAAATGGAACGCCCTTTCCGGCTGCTGACCACAGCCCGAATACAGGTGCCTCAAAGGTTACCTCAACAACCGGTTCGCAGTCTTTACTCAGACTGACTCTTTTAATGCCGCTGTTTTCAACTATCAGAGCATCCTTATCAAAGAATTCCTTCGTTATTGTCACATTATTATTGGCAAGTGGAAGATAATACTCCTTAGGAAGAAGCAGTCCCTCCTGTGATAAAAGCTTATAGCTTACCCTGTTATCTTCTGTTTCAAACCTTATCTGTGCGCCTTCCACGCTGTCACCACATACGAATGCCGGATGTCCTCCTATGCTGAAGTACATAACACTATCGCCGGTATTCTTCACCTCCCATATGGTGTTTATGTTATTGCCGCTAAGTCTGTGTGTTATCATTAATTCAAAGTCGAAGGGATACATCTGCTTTGTTGCCTCACTAGAAGTAAGAAGCATCGTTATCACGTTGTCCTCATGATGTATCAATGTAAACTCAGAATCTCTTGCAAATCCATGCTGTGTCATATGATACTCTTTTCCACCGTATACAGTCGTATCATTCTTATATCTGCCAACAAGCGGGAATAGTACAGGTGTATGTCTTTTCCAGATGTCCGGACTGCCATTCCATATATACTGCTTTTCATCCTGCTTTCTTACCGCTGATATCAGCTCACATCCCTTAGAATCAATTATCACGTTAAAGTTATCATTCTCAAGCTTATACTGCATATACTACTCCTTTGCTTTTATGTATATTTAATATATTAACATACTATTGCTGTTATGGTCAAAATATATTTAATAATGGAGTATGTATCGTAAATATGTATAATTAAATATTCACAATCGAATACGCACAATAAAATAAACACAATAAAATAACAGACAGAAGATATGCATTGCTCATGCATATCTCCTGTCTGTTGTTACTATAATATTTGGAAAGTTTTTATACTAATTACTTAGTATGTTTGTGTTATATTATATAGGCATCAATGTATTCTGCCCATACAAGCTTATTTCTTGTAACCGAATTCTGGAATTTCACTCCATCTGTTACGGAAGTAGTGTGCTACCATCTTAGGCTTTCTATCCCTTGTGAATAAGCCCTTCTTGTTACCCTGTACTCTGAGTAAGCTCTGGCTTGTAGCAAAATCTGCAAAGTTCCATGCCTGCTCACCAACTACGAATTCATATTCATCAAATACCTTATTGTTCATCTCATAATACTCAACCTGATATTCCTCTGTATACATAACAGATGTTGTATCGTGAAGTCCGCTGACAGTATCTGCACCATATTCTGTAAACATTACTGGTTTTCCAAGCTTGCCCCAGTCTGAAAGCTCCTTACGGAGTCCTTTTTCAGAGATTTCAAGGTCTGGTCCACCAAAATACCAGCCATAATAACGGTTAAGACATATAACATCACTTAATTTAGAAGAGCAATCAGTATCAGCAGTTGTTCCCTGAACACTTACTAAGGTGCAAGGACGCTTCTGTGGATCGATTTCCTTTGCCAGGTCAAACAATGGTTTAAAGTAATCATATGCTCCCTCTGCTGCTGAGTCAGGCTCATTGGCAATGCTCCACATAACAACACAGGCATGGTTCTTATCTCTTGAAATAAGGTCTCTTACAACATCCTTATGATGCTCCTGTGTCTTTACACCGTGTTCCTTATCAAATGTACCGATTCTTTCTCCGCCAAAGTTAGCACCGCCACCAAACTGAAGGTTAACACCTACTGCTGTTGTTTCATCAATAACAACGATACCTTCCTCGTCACATAATCTCATCATCTCTTCACTATATGGATAATGGCTGGTTCTGAAGCTGTTAGCATGCTGCCACTTCATAATAGATATATCCTTTGTGTTCATAGGAAGATTAATTCCTCGTCCATTAGGGAATGTATCCTCATGCTTTCCATAGCCCTTAAAGTAGAATGGTTTTTCATTAATAAGGAACTTAACTCCATCTACTCTTACACTTCTTACACCATATGGAAGAGTATATACATCTTCTCCTGCTGTAACCTTTATCTGGTAAAGATAAGAATTTAATGGCTGCCATAGCTTTACATTCTCAAGCTCAAGCTTTCCCTGTGTTCCTGCTGCCTCTGCAACCTTGTTACCATCAGCATCAAACACCTCAACCTTACAAGCTGTGCTATCCTTATCAACACCCTCAATATCAACAGCATAGTTAAGTACTGCTGATGGTGTTTCCTTTCCAAAGTCGATATCTGATGTTACAGTAATATCATTAATATAAGTCTTAGGTGTTGTGTATATCTTAACTGGTCTTGTGATACCGCAATAGTTAAAGAAGTCAAAGTTAGGATTGTTCTGAGGCTTTTCAGTTGCTCCTGCACCCATTCCTCCCATCAGACCGCTCATCATATTAGCCTTACCACCAACTGGAAGAGTTGTGTAATCTATAACATTATTAACTGCGATTGTAAGAAGATTCTCACCATCCTCTAATACATCATTTAACTCAACCTCAAATGGAAGGAAACCACCCTTATGCTCACATATTAAATTACCATTAAGATAAATCTTTGCGTAATGTGTTACTGCTGCACATCTTAATACAATTCTCTGGCTCTTTACATATGATGGAACTGAAATGTTTCTCTGATAGAATACCCATCCGTAATGATCCCTGAAATCTGCTCCTTCCTTTAAATCATTGTATGAAGCTGGAACTGGCATAGTGTCTGCATCCTTTAATGGTGCATCATACCATTTCTCATCAAAGCCCTTACCATTGTCTAACTTAAAATCCCATACTCCACTTAAGTCACTTAATAATCTTGATTCTGTTAATATTGGATATAGCATAATTGATTCCTCCTGTGATTTAAATAATTTTGTATCATAATTTTATTTTTCAAATGATGTCGGGGGCAAACGCCCCGACTTTAATACCTACGGATTGTTTTGCACTATGCGTTTTCACTTCTCTTAATTCTAAGCTTCTCTGCATTCTCTTCAACTCTCTTCTTGTTAAGAGGATATAAGAACCATAAAGCAAGTAAAAGTAATATCATTCCTCCTGCTGGAACAAGGCAGGTAATGTTATATATTCCGTCTACTACCTTTGGATCAAAGGCTGTTAATGAAGTATATCCTATTATTGAAAGAAGCACTCCTGATAAACCTGATGAACAAGCCTGTCCAAGCTTTCTTGCAAATGAATATACTGAATAAATTGTTCCGTCCTGACGGACTCCTGTCTGAACCTCTGACTCGTCAATTACATCTGTGATCATAGCCCATATTACCATATTGAACATTGAAGTTCCTATTGTAGCTACGATTATTAATCCTACCCATACCCATACATTGTGTGTATGAATTATGAATAATAATATGAAAGAAGCTGCACTTATAAAGCATCCTATCATTGATAATTCTTTTTTACCTATCTTTGAAGCAAGCTTTACTATAAAGGTTGAAAGTGCAAGTATAACAACTGTTCCTGCAAGACTTGCAATAGACATAGCCTTTATGTTACCAAAGTAATTAGGATATACATAAGCATTCATATTGCTTAATGATAACTGTGCAAGTAAGAATACTAATGCACATACAATAATTCCTATTAATGACTTATTATGAACAAGCTGCTTAATGAGTTCCTTGAATGAGAACTTCTGTGTATTCTGTTCTACCTTAACTCTTTCTGTGGTCATATGATAGCAGAGCATATAGCATATAACTGCACCTATTGAGCAGATTAATGCTCCAATCATCATCTTTTCGCCAGATAATACTGAATTACCTGCTGCATCTGTATAATATACTACAAGTGGTAATATAACACCAATAGCTGTCTGTGCAAGTGTTGCACCAATTGTTCTCCAGTTAGAAAGTGATGTTCTGTCTGTTGGGTTATCTGAAATTGCAGATGCCATTGAACCATAAGGAATATTAACTCCTGTGTAACATACGCTTCCCCAGAGAAGATATGTGAAGAACATCCAGAATATCTTAAAGCCCATTGGCATTCCCTTGAAATATGTTGCATACATCAGAAATGAAGCAACTGCAACTGGACCACACATACGTCTTATCCAAGGAGCGAACTTACCTTTCTTACCAGGTCTGCTTCTATCAACAATCTGTCCCATAGTTACATCTGTTATCGCATCAACGAATCTTGCTGCCATCATCATAAGACCTACAAGTGCTGCTGAAACGCCCATAACATCTGTGTAGAATTTAAGAAGAAACATTGCAGATAGCAAAAACGTAAAATCATTACCAAAATCGCCAAACATATAGCCCAGCTTATCCTTTATTCCGAAAGGTTTTACCTTTCCATTAACCTCATTCATTGTATAACCTCCATTCTCGTACTAACATTCCGTACCAGCATATTTTTTTGTTTTTTTGTGCATAATAATTATTGAATCTGTTTGCTTTAAAGACGTCCTTAAATATTATCAGCACCTTGATGTGCTGTTGTTTTCTATGATTTAATGATACCCTTTTTATTGTTTTATAGTTATTACAAATTTTAGTATTTATAGTACAATTTTTACCTGTCCAATTTTTATGGTAAAAATTGTACTAATGAATATTGAAATTTTACTAACATGTTAGTTTTGAATTCATTAACATGTCAGTTCTTGCACAAGTGACATGTCAGATATGCTATATTTATATACATTTTTTCAAAACAGTAATGAAATAATTGGATTTTAACCTGACTTATGCTATAATTTCTTATGTAAGAATGTACGTTGTAAGAATATAAGTTAGAACACAGACTGGAGCATATATGGATATGGACTATAAAGTATATTTAGATTACACAAGGGAGCTATTATCACAGATAAAAGTCCCAAGCTATATAATAGAACCACCTTATAAGTGGAATAATCAATTTGATGGTGAACTTAGACAAAACATTTATAAAGAAGCTTCTTTTGATGGCAGGCAGAATGAATTCAGCGACTTTATCAGCTCTAATGTAAAGGATAATACTATTTTGTCGGTACACGATAACCTGTCCTGTGAATACATTTATATTAAGCTTCCTGATAGCAGCAATGTATTTATGGCTGGTCCGTTTTCCTTTGAGAAATATACTGAACAGAGAATTAAAGATTTATGCTCTTACAATTCCATCCCTGCACACTTTAATGAGTTTATGCAGCTATACTTCTCATCGCTTACTATATTTGCTGATGAGCGCTGTATTTCCGGCATAATCAACTGTCTGTGCAGCAAGCTCTGGGATAGTTATACTATTGAGAAAAAGCGTATCGGCAAGGCACTTTCTTCTAATTCATACAAGGAAGATACCCCTACGCCTACTCAGAAGTCTGTGGATTCTCTAGAAGAGCGTTATAAAAACGAAGCTATACTTATGGAATATATTTCACATGGGGATTATAAGGCTGTTGAGAATATGAAGCGCCTGAATTGTTCTGATATAAAGCCCCGCCTGTCTGATTCCATACGTGATAGAAAGAACCTTATGATCATACTGAATACGCTGTGCCGCAAGGCTGCGCAGACAGCCTATGTGCACCCTGTTCATCTTGATGAAATATCACGAAAGTTTTCAATCAGGATAGAAGCCTGCACCTCTGTTTCACAGCTTGAAGCTCTGGAAAGCGAAATAACAAGAAAGTACTGTCTGCTGGTGCAGTCATATTCATTACGCACCTACAGCAAGCCTATACAGAATATAATCAATTATATATCCTTTAACCTTACAGCAGATTTAAGCCTCAACGCCATATCTGAAGAATTCTTATTAAACAGCAGCTATTTATCTACTCTGTTTAAGAAGGAAACCGGAATGACTCTGACTAATTTCGTCAATAATAAAAGAATTGAGCACGCAATATATCTGCTCAATACAACACAGTCAGCTATTCAGGATATTGCCGTACAATGTGGAATCAATGATGTCAACTATTTCACCAAGCTTTTTAAAAAGCTTAAACAGATGACTCCTACGCAATACCGCGAAATGATACAACACAAATAAGCTATAAATCAAAAAAGACTGCCGTAATGATAAATGATGTAAGTGGCAAAATTCACTTTTGACACTCACATCATATTATATTACGTCAGTTTTTTTCAAAATATTCTGGATATATTCCCTTAAGCTTATCAAGCT
Organism: uncultured Lachnospira sp.; assembly: GCA_934358235.1. Taxonomy (GTDB): domain Bacteria; phylum Bacillota; class Clostridia; order Lachnospirales; family Lachnospiraceae; genus Lachnospira. The sequence goes on along the minus strand of CAKRKK010000019.1, from coordinate 3,813 downwards.
CATTAAATATTCTGCTTATATGTGCCTTTATAACACGAAGATACATTCTCTTATCTTTATTTTTTATTGCTTCTATAAGCATTTCGTGCTCATCATTGGTCTTTGCGCTTATGCTTTTATTCAGCTCTGCAAGATACCTTATTCTGTTATAATGGCTCATCTGTGTCTGGATTATATTCCTAGCAAGCTGTTCTCCTGAGCATTCATATATCAGCTCGTGAAACTGGTTATCTATTTCTATTCTTGGTACAGCTTCCTTTTCTGCATCATAATTAATAAGACGGTTATTAAGCTGTGTCATCTTATCTAACATACTGTCATTGGCATTCTCAAATATCGCATCAACCATTCCTATTTCCAGACTTTTTCTTACAAACCATTCCTGCTCTGAACGCCTGCAGTTAATACAGGCTACATATGTACCTGACTGTGGTATTATCTTTAAAAGTCCTTCCTTTTCAAGATTAACTATCGCTTCTCTTGCAGGTGTTCTTGACACATCATATCTTATGGCAAGCTTCTGGGCACTTATAGAATCTCCCGGAAGCAGCTCAAAATTCATTATGTCATGCTTTAACTTTTCATACACTTCTTCATTTAATGATTTTTCCATAACTATACAGCCTTTCCATGTATTTTTATATGTCAGCCTGAGTGCGTAATTCTACTGAACTGATTACAGTCAAAGTATTATACTGCTCATACAAAAATATAAAACAAAGCCGTTCAGAGCCCGCTTATTACATAAGCAGGCAGCTCCAAACGGCAATATATATTCCCAGCAATACATTACATCATAATATTGAATTAAAGATACTTTCTAAGTGTTTCTCTTACAGCACCTTTTCCTGATATTTCTTCAATAAACATATTCTCTATCTTATCGCCAATTCCAGCTTCGTATAAATTTATACCAAATATATTAGCATTTGACAATAAGTTTCTTAACTGTCCTGTATATGTTGAAGCATCACCTATCACAATTCCCTTAAGCTGTTCTTTTAATTCTTCTGCCATAGGATCAGGTGATAATTCAAAGCTCTCACCATTATCATCCACTCCAAGAAGATATCTGCACCAGCCAGCTATTGCAAGTGGAATAGCAGTAAGTGAACTGGCACTTCCATCCTTAGCTACATATGCCTTGATTGTTTCTCCATATCTTATTCCGACCTTCTGTGAGGTATCTGTCGCAATTCTTTGTGGAGTATCCGGCATAAATGGATTAGGTATACGGACATTGATAACCTCATCCGCAAACTTCACAGGATCTATAATTCCCGGATTAGTAACAACTGGCATTCCCTCTACCAGACCTATCCTTCTTACCAGCTCTGAAAGCTCACTATCCTTCATCTCATCAGCTATCAGGTCATAGCCTAATACACAGCCATAAACAGCTAGTGCTGTATGCAATGGATTAAGGCAGGTTGTAACCTTCATTCTCTCCACCTTATTAACAGTATCCCTGTCTGTCATATATACACCAGCCTTTTCAAGCTGTGGTCTTCCATTAGGGAATCTATCCTCTATAACAAGATACTGTGGTCCCTCAGCATTAACAAAAGGAGCTATATATGTTTTCTTAGATGTAATAACCGGTGCCATAGCTTCAACACCAGCCTCCTCCAATGCCTTAGCAACTGTGTCTGCTGGTCTTGGAGTAATCTTATCTATCATAGACCAAGGGAAGGATATTGTATTCTCATCGTTAACATACTGAACGAAATCTTCTCCCACAAAGCCCTTCTTTGCCCATTCGCTTACCATTTCTGTTATTGAGTTTCTTAACTTTTCACCGTTATGTGAGCAGTTATCCATAGATACAACAGCTAATGGTGCCTTGCACGTATTAAATCTTTCAAACAGAAGTGCTGCCACTACTGCCATAGCTGATGCTGCTTTATCTGGTCCATTGTCAATATCACTCTTTATAAATGGGAAAAACTCTCCCTTTGCATCGTGAAGTGCATATCCCTTTTCTGTTATTGTAAATGAAACCATCTGAAGCTTAGGACTTGCAAATATTGTCTTTAATCTTGACCATTCTGCTTCAACTGATGACTGTGCCTTAACAGCCTCTGTAAGTGAACCAAGCACCTTCTTATCTGTGCTTCCATCCTCCTTTAAGGTAACAGCCATAACAAGATTGTCAAATGGCTCATATATCTTGTCAACTACATCATAATCAAAGGTTTCAACACAGGTAATGCCTTTATCTGATAACCCCTGTTCAAGCAGCGAATCTGCTATTCCTCCTATAAAGATTCTGAAAATATTACCTATTCCAAAGTGAACCCATACTGGTGCACTCTTTGTAGCAGAAGCCACCTTTTCTACATCATAGGATGGAAGCTTTATTCCTGCCTTTTCCCATTCTTTTTTATCCTTAATACCTTCTATTGAAAGCTTCATAATAATCCTCCATTCTTACCCCGCTTATGGGCATACATTAATCAACTGATATACAGACTGCCAACGATATTATCTTTCTGACTTAACAATAGCTTCCCATAAACCATTAAGATATGTTGCTCCTAATGCTCTGTCATAAAGACCATAACCTGGCATAGCTACCTCATCCCATATCATTCTTCCATGATCTGGTCTGATTACACCATCAAAGCCTGTATCGTGTAAGGTCTTCATAATCTTATACATATCCATAGAGCCATCTGTTGATAAATGTGCAGCCTCCTCAAAATCTCTTGGAGAATTATACTTAAGATTTCTTACGTGTGCGAATGGTATTCTGCCTCTGCAGGCTTTAATAATCTCACAGATGTCGTTATTCTGGTTAGAACCAAATGAGCCTGTACAAAGTGTGATTCCATTATAAGGCTTATCAACTGCATCCAGAAGCTTTGTAACAGAAGCCTTACCTGTCATGATTCTTGGAAGTCCGAATATAGGCCATGCTGGATCATCAGGATGGATACCCATCTTTATATCATACTTCTCACATACTGGTCCGATAGCTTCAAGGAAATATACAAGATTGTTAAAGAGCTTATCAGCATCTACATCCTTATACATCTCAAAAAGCTCTTTAAGATGGTCAAGTCTTTCTGGCTCCCAGCCTGGCATAACAAAACCATTAGACATCTTTTCAACTGATTCCTTCATGTGCTCTGGATCAATCATATCTACTGTATCCTGATTATAAGCAAGAACTGTTGAGCCATCCTCTCTAACTCTTGCAAGCTCAGAACGTGTCCAGTCAAATACTGGCATAAAGTTGTAACATACCATATGAATATCTGCTTCACCAAGTGCCTGTAAGGTCTTGATATAATTATCAATATGCTCATCTCTCTTAGCTGTACCAATCTTAATGTCATCTGAAACATTAACTGACTCAATACCTGCTATTCCTAAGCCTTCTGCCTCAACCACTCTCTTAAGCTCTGCAATCTCTTCTGGCAGCCATAATTCTCCTGCCTGCTTGCCAAAAAGTGTTGTAATAACATTCTTAACTCCCGGAATCTGTCTGATCTGCTTAAGAGTTACGCTGTCATATCCTGGTCCATACCATCTTAATGTCATATCCATAATAAAAAATCCTCCTTAATATAAAACTTAATATAAAGCTTATGATAAAATCTCACGTAACCAAAAATGTTACGTTAAACAATTATTTGTTATCAACATACTAACATGTTAGTTCTGACATGTCAATATATTTTTTTTGTGTATTTTTTATCCTTGTGATGTTGCATTAATTATATGTTATATGAATTAAATGATATCGGGACATATAAATAAAAACTGCCACAACAAGAAGCATTATCTTCACATTGCAGCAGTTCCTCT
>CAKRKK010000018.1 GCA_934358235.1 uncultured Lachnospira sp. | reverse complement strand
GCCTAATATGTGATTGTTTTATAAAAGCCTGTGGCAGACTTCCTACATAAAAGCCTGTATTTTCCCAGTCACTGTTAAGCACATATACACTTCTTAGCACCTTTACAGGTTCTTTGATATAGCTGTTATCTGTCAGGTTACTGTCCGGATTCTTACTTCCTATATCCATCACAAACCAGTCGCCAAATCTGTCCTTATTAGATTGCATCTGCCACTGATACATATTCTCCTGAAATATAAGAACAGCCGTCACAAAAAATACTGCAAGAAGTGTTGTAAGTGCAGCTCTTATAATCTGCCTGTACCTTCTTTTCACACTTTTAAATGTTATTTTTAGTATATTCACGTTGTCACTCTTCCTTCCCTATACGGACCTGACGTGAATTATTACTAATATAACACCCTATTATACTATAAATCTATTAATTCTGTATCACTTCTTAATTGAATTATTATTAATATGATATCTTATTATACGGCAGGCTGCGTATATTTAATCTATTACTAGATTAACGCATCAATCTTACAACAATCTTACAGTGCTTTTCTTCTTCTAACCTGCTTTCCAGTAGTGCTTTTTCTGTGTCTTATCAAGATTATCAATAAAATGTTTTTTATAAACCAAAAGATCTTCTATATCCATTAATATATGAAATAATAATGCACTGCTTTCGAACTCCTCCCTCGTTGTTGGAAGCTCATCACATTTTATATGCTCAATAATTTCTTTTAAACTGCTTAGCTGTTCTTCAGGATTATTATATTCTGTTATATTTTCCGCGAGATTCAATAGATAATCTGCTGCTATTTTAGCATTCTTAGGCATAGTACGCATTTTTTTCATTTCATAATGAAGATTATGAAGTATCTGGCATTGATTTTTGCGCATTTCAAAGTATGATATATAGTACTCTGGATGAGAATAAAATGTATTATTCTGATATTCATATGCCTCTTTGATACAATCCTGTATATCCTCCTCAAGCTTTTTTATATTCTGCCATACATCCGTTTCCATTTTCTTATTGGACAGATATGCCGACATAGCTCCAATAATCATCTGCATCCTGTTTTCTATATAACTAGTTTTTTTAACTATATGCTTTTTATGCCCATAGTTGCCATTAAACAGATTAAATAATATGGCAAAACCGACTCCCACAAGTACTATACTAAGTTCATTCCATACCGCCATATCATTGAACTTCTCATATGTAACAAGATGCGCTGCTATAACTCCATTTACAGAAATAGTTGCTCGCCATTCAAGCACCTCCGCCATAAACACTATAAATGTCAGCAATATTCCATATGCTATCCACATACTGCTTATATTGGTAAATAAAATCCATCCTGCAAGTACTGTTATTAAAAATGAAGCTATCCTGCTTCCAGACAGCCTTATTGTCTCCCACTTTGAATTCATAAGTGAAAGCAACGTTACAGTTCCAGCCGATACCGCATAATTAAGTCCTAATTCCTGCGCTGTATAAAGTGAAAGGCTGCTGCCTATTCCTATTTTAAGAGATAATAATATTATTTTTCTATATCTATTCATATAGCATATCTCCATTCTTTTTATTCATCTTTTTCTTTCCAACATTTTTGCATTTTTTGTATATACTATTGTTTTAGTATTTTATATACCTTATATAAAACAAAGGACTGTTACATCCTATGTCTTTGATGCAACAGCCCTCTGCTCTTAAATATTAGGTTTGGGTTTAATGTAAGTATAAATATTGATTAATACTTTATCTTTTGTACTGTGTTTTTGTAAGTTATGGTTTATTGGCACTTTATAAGCCATAACTTACAGATGATTATACACCATTTATTGCTGGTTAGAAGTTGTTTGCACCAGCATTATTATGTTTTGAACAAACATATGTTATATAAATAATCACATTGCTATATAACATATGCTCGTTCTATATATAAACATTGTGTATTGCACATTATACACAACGTATATATCCTTCCATATAATCAATTTGATTATTGGTTAGATATTGTCAGATATCGCTGTTATTAAGCTGAATTATTTGATAAATCCAACTTCCTTAGATATCTTCTCATATGCTGCATCTTTTTTCTGATTAAATATAACTTTGTTTTCTTCAAACATATTGTTACCCTTAGTATCTATAGATACAATAAGTGGACCAAATTCTTTAACGCGGCAGTTCCAAAGTGTTTCTGGCATTCCTAAGTCACGCCATTCAGCTCTTACTATCTCTTCAACTTCAGTAGCTGCTACTACAGCATTTCCTGCTGGAAATACACAGTGAATAGCGCCGAATTCCTTACAGGCTCTCTCTGTATTTTCCTTCATACCACCTTTACCGATGATTACTCTGACACCTGATAGCTTAACGAATTCATACTCAAACTTTTCCATTCTCATACTTGTTGTAGGGCCTACAGAAACCATCTCAAATTTATCATTCTCAAGCGGTCTGATGATTGGTCCAGCGTGAAATATTGCATTATTTCTTACATCTACTGGAAGCTCTCTGCCTTCTTCTACAAGTCTTCTGTGTGCAACATCACGGCATGTTGTCATGCTTCCATCAAGGTATACTATATCTCCAACCTTGATATCTTCTAAATCCTCTGCTGACACAGGTGTAATAAGTACTTTCTTACCATTTCTTATCTCTACCATTATAAAGTCACCCCCGTATGTGTTGTTATTGTATAGTTAAGGTCTTTGTCAAATATAATGTGTCCTCTTCTATGGCTCCAGCAGCCTACATTTACTGCTACACCGATTGCAGATGGATGACGAGCTGTATTCTCGATATTAACACCCATAACTGAATATTTTCCGCCCATACCCTGAGGTCCTAAGCCTATAGAGTTAATTCCATCTTCAAGAAGTCTTTCCATCTTTGCTGCTCTTTCATTATCATTATGTGAACCAATAGGTCTCATAAGTGCTTTCTTTGAAAGAAGAGCTGCTGTTTCAACTGATGTTGCAACACCTACACCTACAAGAAGTGGAGGACATGCATTTAAACCATAGCTTGTCATAACATCAAGAACAAACTTTGTAACGCCCTCATAACCTTCTCCTGGCATAAGAACCATAGCCTTACCTGGAAGTGTACAACCACCACCAGCCATATATGTATATATTTCACACTTATCACTATCTGGAATAATATCCCAAAATACTGTTGGTGTTCCCTTACCTACATTTTTACCTGTGTTATACTCATCAAATGTTTCTACACTATTATGTCTTAATGGTGCTTCGAATGTAGCCTGAACAACTGCTTCTTTAAGAAGTGTCTCAAGTTCACCGATAAGTGGGAAATTAGTACCACACTTTACCCAGAACTGAAGTACTCCTGTATCCTGGCAGCTTGGACGATTAAGTTCTACTGCAAGTTTCTGATTTTCAAACATTGTATTATAGATTGTCTTAGATAAAGGACTATCCTCCTTATCTCTTAACTCCTGAAGTTTTGCGATTACATCATCTGGAAGTTTCTTTGCTGTGTAAGCAACAAACTTTGCCATATAATCAGTAAGCTGTTTTACTTGTGCTTCTTTAGACATATTATTCCTCCTTAATAATTCTACTATTATTGTTTTGTTTTTGTTTATGTTATAAATAAATTATTTAACACATCTTTTTCATCATTCTCATTCTTATACCTTCATTATCTTTTATGGAAAGAATGGATATAAAATTGGTAACAGTATCATACTCACAACTGTTGACACAAGTATTAAAGGTACACCTGCTTTTGCATAATCCTTAAAGGTATATCCGCCTGCACCAATTACCATAGTATTAGCTGGCATTCCGATAGGTGTTGCATATGCACATGAACCACCTATTACACAAGCCATAAGTACTGCACTTGGATCTGCTCCTATTCCCTCTGCTATTGATAAACAGATAGGAACCATAAGTGCTGTTGTTGCTGTATTACTCATAAAGTTAGTTAATACACAGCACAGCATAAATACTACAAATGTCAACAAATATGGTGAAGGATTATCTCCTAACATTCCAATAACCTTATGAGCTATAAGCTCTCCAGCTCCAGACTTTGAGAGCGCTGATGCAAGTGAAAGTGTTCCCCCAAATAAGAATATAGTCTTTAAGTCAATTGACTTAAGTGCCTGTTTCTCTGATATAACACCGGTAAGTACAAGTGCAAGTGCTCCAATACAGCCTGTTATACATAACTTAATTCCTATCTTATCCTCAAATATCATTCCAAGAAGAGTAAGTATAAGAATTATAAGTGATAACCACTGCTTCCACTTTGGCACATTACTAAAGTCATCCTTGCTGCTGTAAGCTGAATCATCATCTGACAGTTTATTATTAGGAAGTAATTTATTTCCTACTAATGCAAAGAAGATTACACCTACAATAAGTATTGGAAAGCCTACCTTTGCATAATCAAAGAAGCCGAATGACTTACCAATTTCCTGCATCGCTGACTGTGCTATAAGATTACCAGGTGCACCTATAAGTGAAAGATTACCACCCATAGCTGCTGCAAAAACAAGTGGCATAAGCAGTCTTGACCTTGAATATCCAGACTTGGCTGCTATTCCTATGACAACCGGAATAAGTACCGCGGCTGTTCCAGTATTAGAAAGCACTCCACTCATTAAACCTACGATAACCATAATCGCTATAATAAGTTGTTTTTCTGATTTAGCAAAGTGAGTAACTATTCCCCCAATCTTATTTGCCATTCCAGTTTCAAAAAGTGCTCCACCTACTATAAACATTGCTACAAAAAGAATTACATTGCTGTCAATGAATCCCATAAATGCTGTCTTCCAATCAAGTACTCCTGTGACAACCAAGCCCACGCAGACTATCATCGAAGTAAGTCCCAATGGAATTTTTTCCCACATGAACATTATGATTGCAAACAACAAAAATAATAAAGTTATTGTTGCGTGACTCATAAAAATCCTCCAATTCATTATATATTTACTTGAAAATATCCTGCTAGCTTTTCTATTTTCTTTGCTTGTTTGTATTATATAAAGGCTTTTCTTTGTTGTAAATTTACAAAAAACTATGATATCATAATTTTTTTTTATGTGTTTTTAACAATTTTAGACATTTTAGACAAAAGTATGATATAATTTTAACATTTTTTTATTATTAATTATTAACTTTTAACAATTGCACTATGTATACAAATAATGTATATTTCTAAAAAGACTTAATTAATGCTTATATAGTACATAAAAATAAGGATTTTTAGTTCTAAGATGCTTTATAAAAAGAAAAATAGATTATAACAAGTACAAGGGAGAAATGAATATTATGAAAATTGTTCAATTAGAATACTTCTGTGCTGCAACAAGACTACACAGTATAACCCAGGCCGCTGCCGAATTATATGTCACTCAACCTGCTATTTCTACAGCTATTAAGGAGCTTGAAAAGGAGTTCTCCATAAACCTTTTTACAAGAACAAAAAACCACCTTTCCCTTACTAAGGAGGGAGAGGTGTTTTATCAGAAAGCACAAAAGCTCTTGGCAGAATATAACGATACTATGGAACAGTTTCACGATCTTGGTAAAAATATATCTCCTTTAAGAATAGGCATTCCACCTCTTCTTAGCACAATATTCTTTCCAGATATGCTGATTGAGTTTAGAAAGGAATATCCTGACATTCCATTTGAATTATTTGAATATGGCTCTATCCGTGCTGCCAATATGGTTATGGAGGGTAAACTTGATCTTGCACTTGTAAATATGCATTTTTATGAGATAGATAAGCTGAATACCTATAAGCTGATGACTGACAAACTGGTATTCTGTGTATCAAAGGAGCATTCACTTGCCAAATGTCATGAAATAACTATTGATATGATTAAAGATGAACCAGTTATTATGTATAATACTGACTCTGTTCAAAATGAAACACTTGAAGCAGCCTTTAAGAGCATAGGAATCAATCCTCATACTATTCTTCATGCGAGCCAGTTATATACAATAAGAAACTTCGTATGCAACAATTTAGGGGGTGCATTTCTTTACTCCTCTATGCTTCGCAATCTGCCGGGTGTAATTGGTCTTCCTATTAATCCTGCCATTTCACAGGATATAGGAATTGTATGGAAAAACGGCAGCTACACAACAGATAGTACTGAAAAGTTTATTAATTACGTTAAGAACCGCAGCTTCTGATATTACACCAGCTTTTCATATGCGATTCTTTCTGAGCCATCTTTTACATGTATAATTCCGCACCTCTTAAAACCGTTCTTTTCTATAACGTGCTGCATTATTTTATTATCATTATGTGTATCTATTCTAAGATGCTTGATACTCTGTTCACAGAATTGCACTGCCAGGTCTAGTACACCATGTATCCTTCCATCGCCTGCAACTCTGTGAATAGTTCCATACACGTCCTCTGACAACCAGCTTCCATGCTCTATAACCTTATATGTTGGATCTTCTCCTATCCTAAAGAAAAACACTCCATGGACTATGCTGTTTTCAATATCAGCACCTTTCTTTATCCCATCCAGGTTTTCTGTGTCAGCTTCCTCTATTACATAAAGATTACCAGCAGCTATATCTTCATCTATTACTTCTTCAGACGGATTATTATTTTTCCATTGGTTTGGATTACCATTGGCTGCCATAAAGCTTCTGGCATACGCATATATTTCCATTATTCTGGCTTTATCTCTTTTCTGTGCTGTTCTGATTACATATTTATCCATATTCATAATACACTTACACTCCTAACTATATTACTCATCAATATATCGCATTTATCGTATTTTAGCAATATAAAAGCATACATCCTGCCTAGCACATCCTGCCTGCCATATATTATACCTGCCATATATTATACCTGCCATATATTATACCTGCCGTACATCACAACTGATGCCCTTCTTATATAAATATATAAGATGCCTGATTATGTTTCCTATAAAAACAATAACCAGACATCTCTTCCACTTACTATATATCTATATAAATACAAAACAATATGCTGTAAATCATCTGAAACTATATTAAACAGCTATATTAGAAAGCCATTCCAAGATTATTTACTAAGGCTTTCTACTGTTTCCTTAATAATCTCATATGCCTTATCACAATCTTCCTCTGATACTATAAGAGGTGGAACCATACGGATAATATGTGCTCCGATTGCTGTGATAAGAAGATGTCTGTCAAAGCAGCCATGCTTTACATCTACTCCACCGATAGTATCGTCAAACTCAACACCAACTAATAAGCCCTGATGTCTGACCTCCTTAACGTGAGGTAATGTTTCTAACTTAGCGCTGAAATAATCTCCCATCTTCTTTGCATTACCAGCTAAATCCCTGTCAAGAAGTTCATTAACCTCTGCAAGAGCTGCTGCACAAGATACCGGATGGCCACCAAAGGTTGTACCGTGTGAACCTGGAGTAAATGCTTTTGCAACCTCAGCCGTTGCGCATATAGCTCCGATAGGCATACCACCACCAAGTGCTTTAGCCATAGATACAATATCCGGCTTAATGCCATAATTCATATAAGACATTACAGCACCTGTTCTGCACCAGCCTGTCTGAACCTCATCAATAAGAAGTAACATCTCATGCTCATCACAGAACTTTCTTAAACCTGTCATGAATTCCATAGTAGCAGGATGCACACCACCTTCGCCCTGTACTGGTTCAATCATAATAGCAATTGTGTTCTCTGTGCAGGCATCCTCGAACGCCTTAAGATCATTATATGGTGCATATGAGAAACCATATGCCATAGGACCAAAGCCAACCTGACATCCATTACCCGGCTGACCTGTTGCAGACATGGCACCAAAGGTTCTTCCATGGAAGCCATCCTTTGCTGTTACAATATGATATCTGTTTGGTCCATATTTTTCAACGCCATACTTACGAGCCATCTTAATCATAGCTTCGTTAGCCTCTGTACCTGAATTCTGATAAAATATTTTATCCATTCCAATAGTTTCACATATTTTCTCAGCAAGCAATGCCTGAGGGATTGTATATGGATAGTTAAATGTATGCATTATATCTGAAACCTGATCCTTAACAGCAGCAACAACCTTCTCGTTACAGCTACCTGCGCTATTTACTGCAATACCTGCATAAAAGTCAAGATATGGTGTTTTATTTTCATCATATATATACATATCCTTAGCTGTTTCAGCAACAAAGTCAAATCTTTCATATGTATCAATCATATACTTGCTTACTTTGTCCTTAATATCCTGTGCTGTTAATCCTGTATCCTTTAATTTCATAATTGACTCCTTTCTGCGTACCCTCTGGTACGTATCCAAAAATTGTTTTTTCTCACATCTGTCATAAAATGTGTTAATAAATAGTTGGTTACTTAAGCAGTGTCAACAAATGCATTCTAATAATAACGAAAATAAAAAAGGCAAGGGCGAACAACCTGTTAGTTGTAATGGCGCCTTTGCCTTTTATTAATTCGTTCTATTTATTTGACATTGATACATTAACATATAATATATTGGATGTCAACACTATATTTTAAAAATGTTGAAATTTGTATTTATTTCACCGTTGTTAAGTATTTAAGTGTTATTTCTAATAATTATCAAGCAATTTCCTATTAATATCACTTTTAATTAGTATATTATCTTGCTTTTATCAATTATCAGCTTTTAAAAAATACATCATTGAATATCTGTTCATCTATTATCATGTTCGTTTTGTGCATTATATTGCACAAAACAACATTTAATGATAGTCAAGAAAAACACATAAAAACTCAAGTCTGTCAGCAGATATATTGCTGTATGTGTGAATTCTATCCGTCTCAAACCTGTATACCTGACCACATTCAACAATCTGTTTTTCTTCATTGCACTCAATCATAAGCGTTCCCTTAAGAACACTTATATATTCTCTTGTTTTCTCTCCATGAGCGCCGCTGATATATTCCTTTCCAGGTTCAATGTTTATCCTGTATATCTCCAGAATGTGATTATCTTCATAAGGAAAACAGGTCCACACCTTATACTTTCCTTCCACTTCTTTAGTAGGAAGCATATCATTAGGCTCAACAAGACAAGACTCCATAGGAGGTGTGTCTATAAGCTCGTTAAACTCTATTCTTAATCCGCTTGCTATCTTACCAAGTGTACCTAATGATGGATTGGCAGCGTCCTTTTCTATCTGCGCAAGCATACTCTTGCTTACACCTGTCTGCTCTGACACAGCATCCAGACTCATTCCCTTAGATGTTCTTATCCTGTTAAGATTAACTGCTACATTGTGAGATAAGTAATCCATATAACCTCTCCCTGTGTGCTTTTAGATTTTTCTTTTCATAGGTCCTTTAACACTATCTGATTAGCTCTGTTATCTGACCTGCATATCCAATATCCACTAAAGCCTTGCTTCAAGTGCATCAATAACTGTCTTTAATGCCTTAATTCTGGCATACTTTTTATCATTGGATTCCAATATATGCCATGGAGCATATGCTGTATTCGTCTTTAAAAGCATTTCATCAACAGCTTCCTCATAGCTGTCCCATTTTTCCCTGTTTCTCCAGTCTTCTTCTGTTATTTTCCAACGCTTTTCAGGAGTGTTCTCCCTATCCTTGAATCTCTCCAACTGGGTATCCTTATCTATCTGAACCCAGAACTTAACTATCACTGCTCCCCAGTCTGCAAGCTCCTTTTCGAATTCGTTAATTTCAACATAGGCTCTCTGCCAGTCATTCGTACTACAAAAGCCCTCCAGTCTTTCAACCATAACTCTTCCATACCACGTTCTGTCGAATATAGCAACATGTCCTGTCTTAGGCAGTCTGTTCCAGAATCTCCACAGATAATGTCTGGCTTTCTCGTGTGGTTCGGGACTTGCAATAGGATGAACCTCATACCCCCTTGGATCAAGTGCTTCGGCTATCCTTCTTATGTTACCGCCCTTTCCTGCTGCATCCCAGCCCTCATAAGCAATAATCACAGGAACCTTTTTCCTATATAACTCATTATGAAGCTCTCTTAGCTTCTTCTGGTACATGCCTAGAAGTCTTTCATACTCTTCATCAGAAAGACTCTTATCAAGATTGACCTCTGCCAGCTTCTTAACTGGCTTAAGTGGAAACGCATTCTGTAATAATGGAACAGACAATGCACTATTAGCAAATGCTGTATCAATTCCCTGTACTATAACCTCAAGCACCTGTAACTGTGCCCACTTCTTATCCTTTGCATCTACCATATACCAGGGTGCACTGGAATGGTTAGTATCGCACAGATATTGCTCATATACATCCTGGCACTCTTCATAGTGTTTATTCTGCCACTTATCATGGTCACTTACACGCCATCTTGTATTCTTATCCTCCTTAAGCTTATCAAGACGCTTTTTCTGTTCCTTTTTACTTATATCAAAAAAGAACTTAAGAAGAAGATAGCCATTATCTGTTAACTGTCTTTCGAATCTTTTAATGCTGTCTACCCTCTTATTATATTCTTCATCTGTTAATTCTCCCCCAAGCTTCTGTCTTGTAACCTCTGACATCCAGCCGCTATCCATAAACACGAACTTTCCTGCTTCTGGAAGCTTTATAAAATGTCTGTAAAGAAAAGGCTTTCTTTTTTCTTCATCTGTTGGCTCATCCATAACAGCAACCTTAAAGAATCTTGGATCTATATTCTTTATAACCTTTCCTAATATACTTCCTTTTCCTGCTGCTCCCCAGCCCTCAAACAAAACTACAACCGGAAGCTTCTTCTCCTTCATAAGTATCTGCTGCGTGAGCAGCTTTTCCCTTGCTATCTTCAGTCTGGTATCAAGCTCTTTCTCTGATGGTACTTCCATTCTATTCCAATCCTTTAACATACAATCCTCCATTTCTACGCCTATCGTGGCGTACTCCTCCTTCTACCAGTTATTACATATAAAGATTCCTGCATCCTTAGTTATTCTTATCGGTTTTCTTAACTTCTTTCCTATAAATGCCTTGAAATCTGAATATCTGTCAAGCAGGTACTGATTCTGGTTTCCGTGGCAGGAAAGAATATACTCAACCAGCGGTTCTGCCTTATCCACTAACAAATAATCCTCATACCTTCTAATCTCAACTGAATTAAAATACTCTGACAACTGCTGCCTTCCATTATCTAATCCAAATCTGTCATAAAGATTATCCGCTGCTAGAACTATTCTTTTATCAAACTCCTTTACAAGCTGGCTTATCTCCTGCATATGTTCTTGTCCATAGGTAGCACATATAAAGGTTCCACCCGGCTTTAACACTCTTTTTATCTCATTAAATGCTTCTGCAATATCATCACAATAAAACATAACATGATTAGCTATAACATAATCATAGGAATTGTCCCTGTACGGTATATTCTGACAGTCAGCTATATTATATGTAAAGCTTATGTTCTTATTATGATTATTATAAGCCTCTGTAATATTTCTTCTTGCATCATTCACCATTCCATCAGATATATCTGTAATATTAACCTTAAGACCTTCTGCTACATTATCTGCATTATCAACCCACAGTCTCCCATCACCACAGCCAAGCTCCAGCAATTCACTATCATTTTTTATATCACTTTGCTCATATATCCACTTAAACCACCCCTGCCTGTTTATCGAATACATAGCATGAAGATTAATCCTGGCAGATATATTACCTGCATTCTGGTACTGGGTTTTAAGACTATTCTCCATACTTGTAAGATGAATAAGTGATAACATGCTGCTCCAGTCTATGGATTTCTTCTTCTCTATGGCGGCGGCTGTATCCTCTATTGCACTTTTAACAAGCTGCATCTGTGCTATCTTATCCTGTATCAGCTTAAGCTGGAGCTGGAGCGAATTCATAAGAATATGATAATCAGAGTCACCTATCGTCATATTCTTTATATCCTCTAGTGAAAAGCCAAGATACTTAAGTAAAAGCACCTGCTGAAGCCTTGTGAAATCTGAATCCGTATAGAACCTTACCCCTGTATCGGTCACATATGACGGCTTTAATATGTTCTGCTTATCATAATATCTTATAGTTCTTACTGTAACATTCGCCTTCTTAGCGAACTCTCCTGATGAATAGTATCCTTCTTTATGCATGTATATTTATATTCCTGCTTATTAACTTATTTTTACATTTGCAAATATTAATATATTAATTATATATCGTGGTCTATAATTTGTAAACATTTATATCAAATATTTAATTTTCTATTTATCAAATTGATATATTGTTTATACAATTAATAATTACTCTGTATTTATTCTATACTTTACATTTACATTTTTTTCAAAAAACACTTGAAGGTGACGTTACGTCATCCTTTATTATATACTTGATTATACAAGATAACTTTAAAATGTTTATAAAATTTATAAAGGAGACATGTTATGAAAGGTATTATTTTAGCAGGTGGTTCAGGCACTCGTCTTTATCCACTTACAATGGTTACAAGTAAACAGCTTCTTCCTATCTATGATAAGCCAATGATTTACTATCCAATGTCAGTTCTTATGACTGCAGGAATAAGAGATATTCTTATCATCTCTACACCTCAGGATACACCTAGATTCAAAGAGCTTCTTGGGGATGGAAGCCAGTTCGGAGTTAATCTTTCCTATGCTGTACAGCCATCACCTGACGGACTTGCACAGGCATTCATAATCGGTGAAGAATTCATCCAGAATGATACTGTTGCTATGGTGCTTGGTGACAACATATTTGCAGGTAATGGACTTAAGGACAGACTTAAGAGTGCTGTAAAGAACGCTGAAGACGGTATTGGTGCAACTGTATTTGGATACTACGTTGACGATCCTGAAAGATTCGGTATCGTTGAATTCAACAAAGAAGGTAAAGCTGTTTCAATAGAAGAAAAGCCTGCAAAGCCTAAGAGCAACTATTGTGTAACTGGACTTTACTTTTATGATAACAAGGTAGTTGAATATGCTAAGAACCTTAAGCCATCTGCTAGAGGTGAGCTTGAGATTACTGACCTTAACCGTATCTATCTTGAAAAAGGAAACCTTAATGTAGAGCTTCTTGGACAGGGCTTTACCTGGCTTGATACTGGTACACACGAAAGCCTTGTAGAGGCTACCAACTTCGTTAAGACAATCGAAACTCATCAGCATCGTAAGATTGCCTGCCTGGAGGAAATAGCTTATCTTAACGGCTGGATTACTAAGGAGGATGTACTTAAGGTATATGAAGTATTAAAGAAAAACCAGTATGGCCAGTATTTAAAGGATGTACTTGATGGCAAGTATATCGATGTACTTCATAACTAATAGCTTATAAGCTAGTGATATATGATGTAAGAAACAATATATATTAAGAAAAGAAAGGTAAATATTATTATGAATATTATTGTTACCGGTGGTGCCGGATTTATCGGAAGTAACTTTATTTTCCATATGTTAAAGAAATATCCTGATTACAGAATCATCTGTCTTGACTGCCTCACATATGCCGGCAATCTCTCAACACTTGCTCCTGTAATGGATAACCCTAATTTCAGATTCGTTAAGGAAAGCATTACAGACAGAGAAGCTGTATACAAGCTTTTTGAAGAAGAACATCCAGATATGGTTGTTAACTTTGCTGCTGAATCACACGTTGACCGTTCTATAGAGAATCCTGAAGTATTCCTTGACACTAACATCAAGGGTACTGCTGTTCTTATGGATGCCTGCAGAAAATACGGTATCAAGCGTTACCATCAGGTTTCTACTGATGAAGTATATGGCGATCTTCCTCTTGACAGACCAGACCTTTTCTTCACAGAAGAAACTCCAATCCATACATCAAGCCCATACAGCTCATCAAAAGCCGGTGCAGATCTTTTAGTATTGGCATATCACAGAACCTATGGTCTTCCTGTAACAATAAGCAGATGCTCTAATAACTACGGACCATATCATTTCCCAGAAAAGCTTATCCCTCTTATGATAGCTAATGCTCTTAACGATAAGCCACTTCCTGTATACGGAGAAGGTCTTAATGTACGTGACTGGTTATACGTTGAAGACCACTGCAAGGCTATTGATCTTATCATTCATAAGGGACGTGTTGGTGAAGTATACAATGTCGGAGGACACAACGAAAAGAGAAATATCGACATTGTTAAACTTATCTGCAAGGAGCTTGGAAAGCCGGAATCACTTATCGTACACGTAGGTGACCGTAAGGGACACGATATGCGTTATGCTATTGATCCTACTAAGATTCACAACGAACTCGGCTGGTTACCTGAAACTAAGTTTGAAGATGGTATAAAAAAGACTATACAGTGGTATCTTGATAATAAAGAATGGTGGGAAACTATCATCTCTGGAGAATATCAGAATTACTACGAAAAAATGTATTCTAACCGCTAGAATTGAAAGAGGTAATAATTATGGGACAGATTAAAGTAACACCTTGTGATATTGAAGGTCTTTATATAATAGAACCAACTGTTCATGGTGACAACCGTGGATATTTTATGGAAACCTACAATCAGAATGATATGCACGAAGCTGGTCTTGATATGGTATTCGTTCAGGATAACCAGTCAAGCTCTACTAAGGGTGTACTCCGCGGATTACATTTTCAGAAGGAATTCCCACAGGGCAAGCTTGTTCGTGTTATAAAGGGAAGCGTATTTGATGTTGCCGTTGACCTTCGCGCCGGTTCTAAAACCTATGGAAAATGGTTCGGTGTAGAACTGACAGAAGAAAACAAAAAGCAGTTTTATATAAGTGAGGGATTCGCCCACGGATTTTTAGTATTAAGCGATGAAGCTGAATTCTGTTATAAAGTAACTGACTTCTACCACCCTGGTGATGAAGGCGGTCTTGCCTGGAATGATCCAAGCATTGGTATTGAATGGCCACAGCTTGTTGGTGAATATCCTGGAAATGCAGATCCATCCGGATACAGACTTGAAGATGGAACACCACTTAACTTTAGCGAAAAGGATACTAAGTGGGATACTCTTGAGAACACCTTTAAGTTTAATTAATTAATTTAAAATTGAATTTACGAAATTGAATTTAAACTCTTTAAACACTTCCTTAATTTTATTTTATAAAGTATAATTATAAAATAATTTAAGGAGGTGTTTTTTTATGAAGCCAGTTTTTAATCCATACCTTCCAAGCTATGAATACATTCCCGATGGAGAACCTCATATATTTAATAACCGTTTATACATATATGGCAGCCACGACCGCTTCAACGGCACAACCTACTGCGAAAATGACTATGTATGCTGGTCTGCGCCTGTTGATAATCTGTCAGACTGGAGGTTTGAAGGAGAAATCTATAACCGCAGGCAACATCCACATAAAGAGGAAAGAATGCTGCTTTTTGCACCAGACGTTGTGCAGGGTACTGATAAACGATATTATCTTTACTATTCCGTTGCCCACTCATCCAGAATGTCTGTAGCTGTATGTGACAGCCCCGCCGGCAGCTTTAAATATCTGGGAGATGTAAAAACGGCAGATGGACGCGTGTATGGCATAAACCAGGGTGACTATGTACAGTTTGATCCAGGTGTGTTTATGGATGATGATAACTGTGTGTACCTTTATTCGGGTTTTTGTCCTAATAAAACAGAGGATGAATACGGACGCATTATGCAGGGAGCCTTTGTCTGCCGGCTTATGCCTGATATGCTGACTATGTATGAGCTTCCACATATTATTATTCCAAGAGATTTTAAATGCCCAGAAAATGCTGGATTTTTTGAGGCCTCCTCTATGCGTAAAATAGGCAGCACCTATTACTTTATATATTCTGCCCGCGTTAATGGACTACATTATGCAACTAGTGCTTATCCAGATCGTGATTTTGTATACGGTGGACGTATTCATTCTGCTTCCGATATAGGACTCCGCGGTTATACTATTAATAATCCAGCATATCCTAACGGCAATACTCATGGCAGTATAATAGACATAAATGGACAATATTATATATTTGATCACCGTTTTACTAACAATAGTTCTTATTGCAGACAGGGTGTAGCTGAGAAAATAAATATTGAAAAAAACGGACATATATATCAGGCAGAAGCAACAAGCTGTGGATTAAACAATGCACCTCTTGATGCTTATGGTACATATCCGGCATATATAGCCTGCCACTTACGGAATCTGACAATAACACCTGATATGACTAAGGAGGAAAAGCTCTCACTTATGCCTTACGTTACACAGGATGGAGATGACAGGGAGGCTGGTGATAATCAGTATGTTAAAAATATACAGAATGGATGCATAATTGGATATAAATACTTTGATTTCGATAAACAGCAATCCCAAAAAATACTCATCAAAATCAATATCAAAGGCTCAGCTAAGGGATACCTAAGCATAACAACCGACATTGATTATGCAGATAAACAATTCAAAGACTATAACAAAAACACAAGCCTATATATAGACACATCAGATAACATACTCAATAACAATCCAGATGATTGGAGAACTTTTGAATTACATTTAAATAATCCTGCTGGAATAAAGCCTCTTTACTTTATGTTTGAGGGCACAGGCGCCTTCTGCATAAAAGATTTCACATTTATTCCAGAATAACTAAAAAACCCTGCTATCAGGTATCACTACCGGATAACAGGGTATTTTTCTATATAGCTATAGACACCTGCTTATTAATGATGGAATAATCTCATTCCTGTGAAGCACATTGCTATATTTCTCTTATTGCAGGTTTCAATAACATTATCATCTCTGATTGAACCGCCTGGCTGTGCTATATACTTAACACCACTCTTGTATGCTCTTTCGATGTTATCGCCAAATGGGAAGAATGCATCTGAACCAAGTGCAACGTCTGTATTTGTTGCAAGCCATGCCTTCTTTTCCTCTGCTGTGAATACTTCCGGCTTTTCTGTAAATACTCTCTCCCATGCTCCATCTTCAAGAATATCCATATACTCATCGCCTATATAAAGGTCAATAGCATTATCTCTGTCTGCTCTGCCCACGCCATCCTTAAATGGAAGTGCAAGTACCTTAGGATTCTGTCTTAAGAACCAGTTATCAGCCTTCTGTCCTGCAAGTCTTGTACAATGGATTCTTGACTGCTGTCCTGCTCCAATACCAATAGCCTGGCCATTCTTTGTATAACATACTGAATTAGACTGTGTATACTTAAGTGTTATAAGTGCAATTATAAGATCAATCTTAGCCTGCTGTGGAATATCCTTGTTCTCTGTAACAACGTTATTAAGAAGTTCTTCATCAATCTTAAACTCATTGCGTCCCTGCTCGAAGGTCACACCATATACCTGCTTTCTTTCAATAGGAGCTGGCTTATATGCTGGATCAATCTTAATAACATTGTAATTACCCTTTTTCTTAGTCTTAAGAAGTTCTAAGGCTTCAGGCTCATAACCTGGTGCTATAATACCATCTGATACTTCATGCTGAATAAGCTTTGCTGTTGCAACATCACACACATCAGAAAGTGATATAAAATCACCGAAAGAAGACATTCTGTCAGCACCTCTTGCCCTTGCATATGCACATGCTAATGCAGAAAGCTCACCTATGCTTTCGTCTACCCAGTATATCTTCTTCTCAACCTCTGAAAGAGGAAGACCTACGGCAGCACCTGCTGGTGAAACGTGCTTAAATGATGTCGCTGCTGGAAGTCCTGTTGCTTCCTTTAACTCCTTCACAAGCTGATATCCGTTAAATGCATCCAGGAAGTTAATATATCCAGGACGTCCGTTTAATATTTCTACTGGAAGCTCACTTCCATCTGCCATAAATATTCTTGATGGTTTCTGATTCGGGTTACATCCATACTTTAACTGAAATTCGTTCATAATATTCCTTTCTTCTGTGTATCTGTGCATAATACAGGCTGGTTATTAATCCCTGCCAGATACATTAATTCACAATTATTATGCTATTTATTATATTAACGCTACTTATTCTTAATTACTTAATCTTAATTAATTATTCTTATTACTTATTCTTATTGATAATTCTTGTTTCATAACTGCCTGTCTTGATATCAATAAATCTGACAAAAAGTGATACCTTATTATCTTCATTAAGATTATTCCATATCATATTAGTGAATGTATCAATATCACCTTCTACCTTTACCCACGCAGGTTCACCTTCAAAGCTTGGAAGTGGAGTTCCATCATTCATATATGTATGAATAAAGTGTCCTTCTCCTGCAACAGGTGCATCATATGTAAATGTATATCTGTCGCACTGGTCAGGATTACCATTGTGACTCTTTAATATTGACATAGCGTAGTCATATCTGCCATCATCAACTGTCATAAGTCCAGATATTCTTGGTGTAAAGTTAGGTGCATCTGGCTCGAATTCTCTTGTTCTAAGTGCTTCCTCAAATGTCTTTCCTGTGCTCATAAGATCATATACTGTATCTGTCTGGTCACCGTTAGTTACTATTGTCCTCTTTCCAAGCACTCTTACAGGAGCATATATAATAAGACTAGGATCTTCAAGCTTGCTAGGATCAAAGGCTTCTGTTCTGATGCCCTCACCTTCCTCAACAAACACTCTGTTACGGCTGTTAGCACTTCTTCCCATAATAAAATATGCTGTTACTGCCTTACTTCCGTCCTCTGATCTTCCAATAACAATACCTCTTCCAGGATAAGCACAGCCTGATAATTCTTTTTCTAATGTTGTAATCTGCATAATAAACCTCTCTTCTGCACCATTCTTATAAATACTATGAATAAGCATATGGTGCACATAAACACTTATTCTTGTTATACTGTTACCTTGAATGCACAGCCAGAATGTTATTATATAACAAAAGCCGACACATCCTGAGTAACCCTATGGTAGGTTGCCCAGGCGGTCGGCTTATAAACGTAATATTACCGTACTCCCTGTGGGTAATCCCACCACATATATGAATATATAAACCAAATATACTATCCTTCTTAAAGTTTCATAACGATATTAAGCTTTTATATTACTATATGCTTTCCGCCAGTTGTACAGCTCATATAACTAAGATACACCATATTATGACATATTTCAATTATATTTTTTATAGTTTTTATCTATCATTAATAACCATTCTGTAAATACAACTCAATAGCTGCAATCAATTATTTTCCAATGATTTTTCAATGATATTCTAATAATTTCCTAATAATTTAATAGATTTAGCCTCCTCCTGTATTCCTCTTAATGCATTCAT